>CAIXFP010000136.1 GCA_903918705.1 uncultured Pseudomonadota bacterium | reverse complement strand
GCCATTGACCATAACCCAGGCCGGTCTCGATGGCATGGCCGAAGGTGTGGCCGAGGTTAAGCAGGGCGCGGCCATTGTCCTTGTCCGTCTCATACTCGTCGGCCGCCACCACTTCGGCCTTGTTGCTGCAGGAACGCTCTATGGCGTAGGCGAGGCTTGCGGCATCGCGGGCGCGCAAGCCGTCCATATGCTCTTCCAGCCATTCGAAGAAGGGCAGATCGCGAACCAGCGCGATCTTGATGACTTCTGCCAGTCCGGCGGACAGTTCCCTGTCAGGCAAAGTCCCCAGGGTATCGGTGTCGGCGAGCACCAGCTTCGGCTGCCAGAACGCCCCTATCATATTCTTGCCGCGCGGGTGGTTGATGCCGGTCTTGCCTCCGACGGAGGAATCCACCTGGGCCAGCAGGGTGGTGGGCACCTGGATGAAGGGCATGCCGCGCTGGTAGCAGGCGGCGGCAAAACCGGTGAGGTCGCCGATGACGCCGCCGCCCAGGGCGATCAGCGTGGTCTTGCGCTCGGCGCGCTGGGTCAGAAGGGCGTCGAAGATGGTATAGAGGGTTTCCCAGGTCTTGTAGACCTCGCCGTCGGGCAGGACCATAGAGTCCACCTGGACGCCGGCTTGTGTCAGGGTGCGGCTGAAACGTTCCAGGTAGAGCGGCCCCACTGTGGTGTTGCTGACGATGACGGCACGCTTCTGATTGAGGTGGGGCAGCACCAAGTCGCCCCGCTCGAGCAGGCCTGGGCCGATGTGGATGGGGTAGGCGCGGTCGCCTAGGTCTACGGTGAGGGTTTGCATGTCATTAACTCTAAATAGCGGAGGGGCATCATAATGCCCAGGCCAGTCAAGCCCAAGGCCACCGTGGCAGCAAGAAGCAGAACGCCGGATGCCGTATTCCGCCGGGCTGCCGTAATACAATCGCGTGCCCATACCTACCCAAAGCGCAGGCCAATGCTGAGAGTTGCCAAGAACGTCTACGATTACCGCGAACTGATGCTTACGCTGGCGTGGAAAAACATCGCTCTACGTTACAAGCAGGCGTACCTCGGCATCGCCTGGGCCATCCTCAAGCCCATCACGCTCATGCTCATCTTTACCCTGGTAAAGAGCTTTATCGGCATTGATAGCGGCAACATTCCCTATCCCATCCTCACCTTCGCCGCGCTTATGCCCTGGACCTTCTTCCAGGAATCGACCTCGGACGGTGTGAGCAGCGTGGTAGGCAACACCGCACTGATCAAGAAAATCTACTTTCCGCGTGAAATCTTTCCCATCACTGCGGTGCTAACCAAGTTGGTGGAACTGGGCATCAACTTCGTCATCCTGGCGGGACTGATGCTGTGGTACGAGATGATGCCCGGCATATATATCCTCTGGGTGCCGCTCATCATCCTCTACACGGTGTTGGCGTCGTTGACCATCGCCTTCGTCGGCGCGGCTCTCAACGTCTACTACCGCGACATTGGCCAGGCCCTGCCGGTGCTGCTCTCGCTCCTGATGTATGCCTCGCCGGTCATGTATCCCCTGCAACTCGTCAAGGACAAGCTGCTCGTGCACCAAGCCGCCGGCGAGTGGTCCAGTGCACTCTACGCCCTGTACACCATGAACCCGCTGGCCGGGATAATCGACGCTTTTCAGAGCGTCGTCCTGAGAAACCAGACGCCAGATTTGGCCTCGATGCTGCCCGGCGCAGCCATGCTCGCCATCCTGTTGCCGCTGAGTTACCTCTATTTCAAGCGCGCCGAGTCGTATTTCGCGGACGTGATCTGAGCTTGTAATGGTCTCCCTGGGCAGACACAAGATGAATCCGGCACCGAACTCTTCACCCTCACCTCCGGACCAATCAGATGACCGACTCGTGTTACTGACACAATGCCTGTCGAGCGTCCCGGAACTGGAGTTTGCCGTGCTGGTTGGGAGCCGCGCCCGTGGCACTGCGCAAGGGAACAGCGACTGGGATATTGCCCTGCAATGGCAAGCACACAATGATTGGCTGTCCCTGCTCGGCGCAGAAGAAACGCTGCGCAGGCACATTGCCAACAACCTGGGCGTTCCTGCGACGGACATCGATCTGATCGACCTAGCCCGTGCCAATCTGGCGATGCGAGCCAGCGCCGCGGAAGAGGGCCTCGTGCTCAAGGGTGAAGCCACCCTGGCGTGGGCGCACTTTCTTAATCGCACCTGGCGTGAACTGGAAGACTATTACTGGGAGCAAGCCCATGCGGCTTGATCTCTACATGGCCGAAACCGCCCGCATTGCCACGGAGCAGTCGGGGCTGCTGGGCGTGGCACAACAACGCCTGGTAGATGGCTGTACGCTGACCCCACTCGAACAGAATGGCGTATTGCATGCCTTGCAAGTACTCATTGAGAACGCCATAGGCAAGGCCAAGCAGTTATTGAAAGCAGGCAATCAGGTTGTCCCCATCTCCGCTTACGAAGCCTTCGCGGCGTTGGCCCGGCAGGGCATGATCGATGAAGCACAGCTACCGGCCTGGAATGCGGTAATCGGGCTGCGCAACCGCATTGTGCATGATTACATGAATATCGACATGTCCAGGGTGCTGGAACTGGTCAGACGAGGCCATCATGATTTCGTCTCCGGATTCCTGGTTGCCAACCTTATACATGAATCCGACCATAATTATCATTGAAAAGCCCTGTGGTTGACTTCCTAACATTGAATTCACAAATCCATGCCTATTATTGAAGTCGACCATCTCACCAAAGAATATCGTCTCGGAGCGCTGCAGGGCCTGAAGCAGACCCTGGTGAATGCGGGCGCACGCCTGACTGGAAAGAAGATTCCGGAACGCCCTCTGTTCAAGGCGCTGGACGACGT
>CAIXFP010000135.1 GCA_903918705.1 uncultured Pseudomonadota bacterium | reverse complement strand
TGTACGACGCCGCGTCCATACCCAACTGGTTCCGCCCATGACCTCGATCCTGCTCTACGACACCACCCTGCGCGACGGCTCGCAGCGCGAAGACATCTCCCTCTCGGTCGAGGACAAGCTGACCATCGCCCACCGCCTGGCGGCCTTCGGCATGCACTACATCGAATGCGGCTGGCCCGGCTCCAACCCCAAGGACGTGGATTTCTTCGCCCGCGCCAACCGCATGAATCTGCCGGCGAAACTGGCCGCCTTCGGCCGCACCCGCCACGCCAGCGCGCGCTGCGAGACCGACGCCAACCTGCGCGCCCTGATCGATGCCGGCACACCGGCCATCACCCTGGTGGGCAAGACCTGGGATTACCACGTCACCCATGTCCTCGCCGTCACACTGGATGAGAACCTGGCCATGGTTCGCGACAGCGTGGCCTGGATCAAAGGCCAGGGCCGGGAAGTGGTGTTCGACGCCGAGCACTTCTACGACGGGTTCCTGGCCAACCCCGAGTATGCCATCGCCACCCTGCGCGCCGCCTTTGATGCGGGCGCCGACTGGCTGGCGCTGTGCGAGACCAACGGCGGCAAGCTGCCCTGGGAAATGGAAGCCATCACACGGGAAGTGGCGGCGCGTTTGCCCGGCGCCAGGCTGGGCGTGCACTGCCACAACGACACCGGCTGCGCCGTGGCCAATTCGCTGGCGGCGGTACGGGCCGGCGTCCGCATGGTGCAGGGCACCATCAACGGCTATGGCGAACGGGTGGGTAACGCCGATCTGGTCACCATCCTGCCCAACCTGCAACTTAAGATGGGCCACCCGGTGCTGCCGGAGGCGCAGTTGCGCGAGTTGACCGGCCTGTCCCGCTTCGTCGCCGAGGTGGTCAACCTCAAGCACGACGACCACCAGCCCTATACGGGACACTCCGCCTTCGCCCACAAGGGCGGCATCCACGTGGCCGCCATCCTCAAATCGCCAGACACCTACCAGCACATCGATCCGGAGCGGGTGGGCAACGAGATGCGCGCGGTGACTTCCGAGTTGTCCGGCCGCGGCAACCTCCAGTTGCAGGCGCGGCGCATGGGTCTGGACCTGGCCAACGAGGATGCCCAGAAGGTGCTGGCCCAGATCAAGCACCTGGAGCATGAGGGCTTCACCTTCGAGGCGGCGGAGGCCAGCGTCGAACTCATGTTCCACCGCCTGAACCCGGACTACGCGCGCCCCTTCGAGTTGCTGGACTATTTCGTCATCGTCGAACGCCGCCACGGCCGCGGCCTTCTGGCGGAAGCCACGGTGAAAGTGAAAGTGGGCGAGGCCGTGAAATTCACCGCCGCCGAAGGCAACGGCCCGGTCAACGCTCTGGCCACGGCGCTACAGAACGCCCTGGTGGATGATTACCCGGTCCTGCGCACCGTGCACCTCACCGATTACAAGGTGCGCATCCTGTCCGGCACCACCGGCACCGCGGCCAACACGCGGGTGTTGATCGATTTCCAGAGCGGTGAGGAAGGCTGGACGACGGTGGGAGCCAACGCCAACATCATCGACGCCAGTTGGCGGGCCCTGTCGGACAGCATGGAATACGCCCTGGTGCGCCTGGGAGGGCACCCTTGAGGGCGGCAAGTATCAGGTAGCGAAGCTCGCGGGCTACCCCGGCCTTGCCGAGCGATCGGGCATGCTGGAGCGAGGGCCGGTACTCATCGGCCCGCCGCGGTGGCGGATGCCGGCGTGTATGAAGGCGCGTTTCGGAAATGAACGGCGCCGTTCAGCGCCCACCGACTCGGGTCTGCACACTACGCACCACCGCGGCCACCAGGGCTTCCTGTTCGCTGATGGAAAGTTCCGGGAACGTGGCGTGGAGTTTGTGCATGGCGCGGTAGAAGGCGGCGCCGTTGTGGTTTTCCGGGTTGCCCAGGAGGGGCTGGAGCAGTTCCCGCGCGGTTTCAAAGTGCTGGCGCAAAGCCAGGTTGCGGCGGCGTTCCTTGCGCTGCGGCTGGGAAGGCGCGTGTTTTTGGGTATTCATGTTCGTCTCATCCATCTCATAGTTGGCCACGCGGGGGCCGCCGGCCGGAGCAGGCAGCTTAGCGCGTGGATATGACGGCAGTATTGCTGGTAGCTAAATACTAGCGCCGTCGAAAGGCGTGCGATTATGCCCGCATTCGCAACAATGTTTAATGGATTTTGAGAATATCTTGACGCACATCATGAGAAATGCGGGTGCGCCAGGGATGCGAAGCGTGGCAGCAGGCTGGCGGCGATGGGGGTGTCGCACAGGCAGCCATGAATCCGCCCGCAATCCTGGCCGGCGGCCCGCAACTGGGGGGCAAGGCGATGCACATAGGCGGCCATGCGCTCGCTGTTGAATTCCGGATGGAACTGGATGCCCCAGGCCTGGGTACCGACGCGGAAGGCATGATGGGTCTCGAAATTGTTGCCGGCCAGTAGCACCGCGTCAGGTGGCAGGTCGCGCACGCTCTGGGCATGCACCGCCAGGGCCGAAAACCGGCTCGGCAAGCCCTGAAACAGCGGGTCGGCGGCGGCGGGAGCATGCAGATTCAGGTCGACGCAGCCGATCTCGCGGCCGCCGGGGTGGAAATCGACCCGCCCACCCATGGCTTCGGCCAGCATCTGATGGCCGAAGCAGATGCCCAGGTAGGGCACGCCCGCCTCTACCAGGCGCGGCAACCAGTCCAGAAGCCGCCGCATCCAGGGCAGGCGGTCGGTGACCATGGCGTGGGCGCCGGTCATGATCACGCCGGCACAGTCTTCCGGCTCCGGCAGTTCGGCGTCGCGCCAGACTTCCCGGATCTCGATGCGTTCATCCGGCAGCCCCAGGCCGGCCAGCAGCCAGTCGTCAAAGTCGCCGAGTTGGGCGGCGATGTCGGGGAAGGTGGTGCCGGCCTTGAGGATGACGAATTTGCGCGGATTCATTCCGACTCCTCGAGGCGGGTGACGGTGACGCCGACTTCCAGTGTATGTCCGCCGCCGCCGTGGATGACGCCTTTGAGCGGGGTGACGTCGGCGAAGTCGCGACCCCAGGCCAGTGTGAGGTGGCCCATGCCGGCGGCGGCGCCGTTGGTGGGGTCAAAGTCGAACCAGCCCAGTTCGGGCAGCCAGACGCCAATCCAGGCATGGGTAGCGTCGCTGCCCTGCAGGCGCGCCTGGCCCGGGGGCGGCCGGGTCTCCAGGTAGCCGCTGACATAGCGGGCGGCCAGGCCCAGGCCGCGCAAGCCGGCCAGAGCGAGATGGGCGAAGTCCTGGCAGACGCCGTGGCGCTCGACCAGGACTTCGGCCAGAGGCGTGTCGATCTGGGTGGCGTGGGGAACGTAGCGGAAATCGGCCTGGATGCGTGCCGCCAGTTCGGCCATCGCGTCCAGCAGCGGCCGCCGCGGCGGGAAACTGCTACGGACGTAGGCGACGGCTGCCGCGTCGGCCGGGATCATGGGCGATTCCAGGCTGAACTCGCTGGCGGCCACCGCGTCCCCGGCGGGTGTGCACAGGCGGGCCGCCACGTCGTCCCAGGCCGGGGAATCCGTAACCATGGGTGGCGGCAGTCGCTCGATCAGGCTGTGGGCGGTCACGCTCAAGGCCGGGTGGGGCTGCCGCGACATGAACCAGACGACGCGATTGCCCCAGGCGTCCTGCCGTTCCCGCGCGTCGTCGGGGATGGGATCGTGATCGAGGTGGCTCTCCAGCACCCGCTGGCTCGGCGTGTCCCGCGGCAGCAGCCGCGCCTCGCCATGGTTGAGGCCGACGTCGTGCTGGTAGCGGTAACGGGTGAGGTGTTCGACGTGGAAGCGGATCATGCTTGCGGCACCACTTCATTCAGCGCATGCAGTTCCTGGACATGAGTGAACCAGGTGTGGGTGATGGCGTTGGACACGTTGCCGAGGCTACCACTGACCTGGCCCAGGGTTTCCATGAGCCAGTCGTGTTGTCCGGCCGCCAGATCCTGACCGGCCAGAGTAGCCTTGCCGGCGAGCAGGCGCTGTTCCGCGTCCAGCAGCAGGTGCTCCGCCTCGCGGCGCAGGCGCGGCCGCGACAGGGTGTCGAGATGGCGGCGGGCGGTGTGGAGCTGGTAGATCAGGGAACGTGGATTGCCTTTGTCCCACAGCAGCAATTCCAGGACGCCGCCCAGGAAGGGTTCGGCGCGAAAACGGCGGCGGAAGGTGACCAGGCTGTCCGCGCTTTGCAATACCAGGGACAGACTTTCGCGTCGGGCCTCGTCGGTCAGGGGCGACTCCAGGATGCGGCGCAGCACGGCGCTGGCGATGAGGCCGCGCTCGATGCGGCGGCCCAGGTCGAAGAAACGGAAGGCATCGGCGTGGGGCAAAGTCTCCGAGGCCAGCCCGGCCATGCCGGCCAGTGTGTCGATCAGACGGCCCAGCCAGAGATCGGTGCGGTCGTGGTTATGGCCGCGGCGGCGCGGGCGCTTGCCCCAGTCCCGCTCGATGCGGTCGATCAATCGCCAGATGGCCACCGACCAGTATTCCCGGGTGCCGTATGCGCAGCCGAGCAGGGATCGCACAGTGTGGGCCAGGTTGCCGGGTCGGTCCTCGTGGGTGATGAGATCGCGCACGCAAGTGGGCAGATCGGGGCGGTCGTCGCAGTCGCCGCCAGGGGATCCCGCCAGTGCCAAGAGGGCGTCGAGTATCGGCTCCAGGCCCGGCGTGATTTCTTCTTCCCAGAGTCCGTCCAGCACTACCCGCAGCAGGCGCGCGACCCCCTCCGCGCGTTCCAGGTAGCGGCCCGCCCAGAACAGGTTGTCCGCCGCCCGGCTGGTGAGGATTTCCGTCTCGGCGCCGCTGGTGCCGGGAGGCCGCGTGGGGACCGGCTTGGGCGGCCCCGGAGTGACCCAGGTGTCTTTGGAGAGGGCGCCGCTCTGGCCCGAAAGAAACTTGCCGCCGCCGCAGCGGGTGAGACCACCGGGCAGGGCGACGTAACCGTCACCGTGGCAGACCAGAAAGGTGCGCAGGCTCACGAACAGGGGCGCCAGGCGGTGCTCGCGCAGAGCGGGCACGCTGGAGAGGGCCAGGGGCTGCTGGCCGACATAGAGGTAGGGCCGGGCGCGGATGCGTTCGCGCCACTCGGCCAGTTGCCGGCGGTCCAGGTTGGCGCCCAGCACGGTCTCGTTGCTCACGCCGCGGGCGATGGGCTTGAGCACCAGACGCGGCAGGTTGGCCAGCACGTAGTCGCGTTCCTTCTCCTGGCCGCACCACCAGGTGGCGGCGGTGGGCAGTTGCAGTTCCTCGCCCAGCAGCGCACGGGACAGGGCCGGTAGGAAGGGCATCAGGGCGGGATTTTCCAGCAGACCGGAGCCGGGCGGATTGGCCATGGCCACGTTGCCGCGACGCAGCGCCTCGATCAGGCCGGCACTGCCCAGGCGTGAATCCTGCCGCAGCTCCAGGGGGTCGCACCAGGCTTCGTCGACCCGGCGCACGATCACGTCCACCGGCTTTAAGCCCGACACCGCCTTCAACCAGACACGGCCGTCGCGCACCGTGAGATCGCCGCCCTGGGCCAGTGTGTAGCCCATGCGAGCCGCCAGATAGGCGTGTTCGAAGTAGGTTTCATTGGCGGGCCCCGGGGTGAGCACCACCACGTGGGGGTGCTCGCTGGGGTGTGGCGCCAGTTCGGCCAGGGTGGCGCGGGCCGCTTCCAGCCAGTGGGTGAGCTTGGCCACGCCAGCCCCTTCCAGCAGTTCCGGGAAGGTGCGCGCCATCACCGCGCGGTTTTCCAGGGCATAGCCGACGCCGGATGGCGACTGGGTGCGGTCCGCCATCACCCAGACCCGGCCGTCCGGCCCTCGCGCCAGATCCGCCGCGTAGAGGATGAGTTGGCGACGGCCGCCACCCAGGGCACCCAGCAGCGGGCGCAAATAGCCGGCGTGGCCGTAGACCAGTTCCGGCGGCAGCAGGCCGCGCTGGAGCAGGGTCTGGGCGCCGTAGAGGTCGCGCAGCACCAGGTCGAGCAGGCGGGCGCGCTGTTCCAGGCCGGCCGCGACGGCCAGCCATTCGTCGCCGTCCAGCACCAGGGGCACCGGATCGAGTTCCCAGGTGCGGCTGTAGCCGCGCGGGTCGTCGTAGACGTTGTAGGTGACCCCGTTCTCGCGCAGCAGGCGGGTGATGCGCTGGCCCCGCGTCGACCACTCGCGGGAGCCCAGGCGCGCCAGGCCGTTGACCAGGTGCCCCCAGTGCGGGCGCACGCCGGCGTCGACATCCCACATCTCGTCCCAGACGCCGGGAAGCGGGTGGTAGTCGGACGCGGCGCTGAGCAGGGAAAGTTGGGTCATGCCGGAATAGTAACCAAGAAGGCGCTGCGTAGCGCCGGCGCCTCGCCGGTTTCGTGGGACCGACTAGCTGAACGATGCCGGCGGGGCGCCGGCGCTACAGGTCACTCCGGCTTGCGGCGCAGGTCCAGGGTATACGGATATTCCTGGGTCCGCTCCTCCGGCGGCGGCGCCATGGGGCGGAGGCCGCTGCCCACCGGGATGAATTCCGCCAGTCGCGCCAGGTCGGGCGGCACCGGTACCGGGCCGGGAGTGTGGTTCCAGTCCTGGTAGCGGTTGACCCGGCGCGATTCCGCCTCGAAGGCGTTGATCGGGAAGGCGTCGTAGCTGCGCCCACCGGGATGGCTGACGTGGTAAGCGCAACCGCCGATGGCCTTGCCGGTCCAGGTGTCGATCAGGTCGATGATCAGCGGCGAATGCACGCCGATGGTGGGGTGCAGGGCGGAGGGCGGCTGCCAGGCGCGGTAGCGGATGCCGGCGACGTATTCGCCGTGGCGCCCGGTGGAACGCAGGGGCACGCGGCGACCATTGCAGGCCAGCACGTAGCGGTTGTCGGTGAGGCCGGTCACCAGCACCTGGGCCCGTTCCACCGAGGAGTCGACGAAGCGGGCGGTGCCCACGCTGCTAAGTTCCTCGCCCAATACATGCCAGGGCTCGATGCCGGTGCGCAGTTCGATTTCGATGTCGTCGATCTTCACCGTGCCGATGCGCGGGAAACGGAATTCGATGTAGGGATCGAGCCAGTCGGCCTGGAACGGGTAGCCGGCCTGTTGCAGGTCGCGCACCACGTCCAGCAGGTCGGCGCGCACGTAGTGGGGCAGCATGAAGCGGTCGTGCAGTTCGGTGCCCCAGCGCACCAGCTTGTGCCGGTAGGGCCGCTCCCAGAAGCGCGCCACCAGGATGCGCAGCAGCAGCATCTGGGCCGCGCTCATCTGCCAGTGGGGCGGCATTTCGAAGCCGCGGAATTCCACCAAGCCCTGGCGCCCACTCGGGCTATCCGGGGAATACAGCTTGTCGATGGAGAACTCGGAGCGGTGGGTGTTGCCGGTCAGGTCCACCAGCAGGTTGCGCAGCAGGCGGTCCACCAGCCAGAGCTGGCTGGTCTCGCCACCGGGTTTGAGTTCCGGCATCTGCTGGAAGGCGATTTCCAGTTCATAAAGTTTCTCGTCGCGGCCCTCGTCCACCCGCGGCGCCTGGCTGGTGGGGCCGATGAACATCCCGGAGAACAGGTAGGAGAGGCCGGGATGGTGTTGCCAGTAGGTAACCAGGCTCATCACCAGGTCGGGCCGGCGCAGCATGGGGCTGTCCGCCGGGGTGGCGCCGCCCAGGGTGACGTGGTTGCCGCCGCCGGTGCCGGTGTGGCGGCCGTCGAGCATGAACTTCTCGGTGGTGAGGCGGGCGAAACGCGCCTCCTCGTAGAGCAGGCGGGTATTGCCGACGAGATCGTCCCAGTTGCCGGCCGGGTGGATGTTGACCTCGATGACGCCGGGGTCGGGGGTGACCATCAACCGTTGCAGACGCCAGTCCCGGGGCGGCTCGTAGCCTTCCAGGATCACCGGGGTGCCCAGCGCCGCGGCCACCTGTTCGATGGCGGCGGTGATGTCCAGGTAATGCTCCAGGGTGGTGAGCGGTGGCATGAAGATGCGCA
>CAIXFP010000134.1 GCA_903918705.1 uncultured Pseudomonadota bacterium | reverse complement strand
GTGCCCACCACCCTGCTGGCCCAGGTGGATTCCTCCGTCGGAGGCAAGACCGGCATCAACCATCCCCTCGGCAAGAACATGATCGGTGCCTTCTACCAGCCGCAACTGGTGCTGGCTGATACTGACACCCTCCACACCCTGCCGGACCGGGAACTCTCTGCCGGTTTGGCGGAAGTCATCAAATACGGCCTGATTCGCGACCTGCCCTTCCTGGAGTGGCTGGAGGCGAACATGGACAAGCTCATGGCGCGGGACACCGCTGCCCTGACCTATGCCATCCACCGTTCCTGCCGGAACAAGGCAGAAGTGGTGGCTGCGGACGAGAAGGAATCCGGGAATCGGGCTCTGCTCAACCTGGGCCACACCTTCGGCCACGCCATCGAGACCGGCATGGGTTACGGCGTCTGGCTGCACGGTGAGGGTGTGGCCGCCGGCACCATGCTTGCAGCAGACCTATCCCGGCGCATGGGCCTCATCAGCACCGCCGACGTGGAACGCATCGCCGACATCCATCGTCGCGCAGGCCTGCCCGTGCTAGCGCCCAACCTGGGTTACGACGCCTATATGAACTACATGGGCGTGGACAAAAAAGTGGAGGCGGGCCGCATCCGCTTTGTCCTGCTGCGCCAACTGGGCGATGCCTTCGTGACCGGCGACTACGATCCGGAAGCTTTGCGTGCCACCTTGCAGGAAGCGACCGGCGCAACCTGAATCGAATTAAGTAAACATACATTTCCATTATCGCCATTAATTGCGTATAACGGAAAACATGTTTTCCGATAACATCCACGAAATCCTGATCCGTCTGGCCACGCGCCTGCGTGCCGAGCGCCTCGCCCGCGACGAGCCGCAAGCGCGCTTCGCCGCACGCCTGGGCATTTCCGTTCCCACCCTGAGGCGGCTGGAGCAGGGCGACGCCAGCGCCCAGGTCGGCCACTGGCTGGCCGCACTTGAAGTGCTGGGGCGTCTGGGTGACGCCGAGGCGCTGCTGGCGCCACGCTACAGCCTGTTCGACGTCGCGGCCGAACCCAAGCCGCGGCAGCGCGCGCGGCGGCGGACATGATCCGTCTCGACCTCTGGCTCACCCTGCCCGACGGCGAGCGCCTGCACGCGGGGGAACTGGCCTGCGGCGACGCCGATGCCCAGGGGCGTTACGTCAGCGCCTTCCGTTACACCCCGGCTTACCTCGCGGATGCGCGCGCCTTTCCGCTAGACCCCGCCAACCTGCCCCTCACCCCCGGTGATTTCCAGGGCAGCCAGTTGGCCGCGCCGCTCATGGCTCTGGAAGATGCCCTGCCCGACGACTGGGGGCGTCGTCTCCTGATCCTGCGCCATGGCCTGCCGCGCGGCCAGCAGGCGGAGCCCTACCTGCTGCGCGCCCAGGCAGGCCGAGGCCTGGGCGCGCTGTCTTTCCTGCCGACCGGCAGCGCCGTGCAACCCGAGGACGACTCCGCCACGCTGCTGGACCTGGACACGCTGCAGGAGGCCGCCCGCCGCCTGGAACAGGATGGCGAGGTGGATGCCGCCCACCGCCTCCTGCTCGCCGCCGGCAGTTCCCCCGGCGGTGCCCGGCCGAAAGCCCTGGTGAAGGATGACCAGGGCCACTGGATCGCCAAGTTCTCCAGTCGCCGCGACGACGTGGACGTGGTGGGACTGGAAGCCGCCAGCCTGGAACTGGCGCGTCTGGCCGGCCTGGAAGTGCCGGACTTCCGCCTGGAGAATCTCGCCGGCGGTCGCCGTGCACTGCTGGTGAAGCGCTTCGACCTGGCTCCGGAAGGCGGCCGTCGCCACATGCTCAGCCTGCGCGCACTATTGCAGGCCGCTGGCTATTACGTGTTGCGCTATGCCGACCTGATCGCCACCCTGCGCCGCCACGGCAGCCGGCCGGAAATCGACGTGCCGCGCATCTACCGGCAGATGGTTTTCAACGCCCTGCTCGGCAACACCGACGACCACCTCAAGAATTTCTGGCTGCTGCACGACCACCGAGGCTACGTCCTCTCCCCCGCCTTCGACCTGCTGCCGGACATCGGCGGCTGCCGCGAGCACGTCCTCCTGTTCGATCTCACGCCCAATCCGCCGGGGCCGGACGGGCTGGCCGCCCTGGGCCGCAAGTGGGGCGTGGCCGGCGCGGCCGGCATTTGCCGGGAAGTACGGGATGCCGTCGCCCGCTTCGGCGCCATCGCAGACCAATACGCCGTGCCGGTGTCGGACCGTGACCGCTTCGCCCGAGACATCCAGCGGCGCATGGCTCGGTAAACAGCGCGGACGTGGTCCGCTCCTACGTCCCAGACCTCTACCGCATCCGAGCCACACCATGACTCATCTCGTTCCCTATGCCGCCCATTCCGCCCGGACCCGCGGTCGCCGCCATCCCGAGCCCGCCGCGGCACCGCGTTCGGAATACCAGCGCGACCGCGACCGCATCGTCCATTCCACCGCCTTCCGCCGCCTGGAATACAAGACCCAGGTGTTCGTGAACCACGAAGGCGACCTGTTCCGCACCCGCCTCACCCACAGCCTGGAAGTGGCCCAGATCAGCCGCACCCTGGCGCGCATGCTGGGCCTGGACGAGGACCTCACGGAAACCCTGGCGCTCGCACACGACCTGGGCCACACGCCGTTCGGCCACGCCGGACAGGACGCCTTGAATGCCTGCATGGCGGACTACGGCGGTTTCGAACACAACCTGCAATCCCTGCGCACCGTGGACGTCCTGGAGGAGCGCTATGCCGAGTTCGATGGACTGAATCTCACTTTTGAGACGCGGGAGGGCATCCTGAAACACTGTTCCCCCGCCCATGCCCGCGAACTGGGGGAGGTGGGCCGGCGTTTCCTGGAGCAAACGCAACCCGGCCTGGAAGCCCAGGTCTGCAATCTGGCGGACGAGATCGCCTACAACAACCATGACGTGGACGACGGCCTGCGCTCCGGCCTCATTACCCTCCCGCAACTGGAGGAGGTTCCACTCTTCGCCGGCCAGATCCGCGCCGCCCGAGAGGCGTACCCGGAGCTTGGCGGGCGACGCCTGATCCATGAGACCGTGCGG
>CAIXFP010000133.1 GCA_903918705.1 uncultured Pseudomonadota bacterium | reverse complement strand
CGCTTCATCACGACGATGCGCTGATCCAGCACATCGGAGAGGTGCAAGGCGGCGTAAACCACCAGTACACGCACATCGTCCTTGGTGAACTGACGTTGGCTATGCAGTTCCTGGGAAATCTTGTCGAGTTTCTGATCGATGGCCTGGCTGGCGTTGTCCACCACCTGCCCCAGCCGCACACCGGCCCGATCGACGGCGGCCTCGGACGCGGCGATCAGGCTTTCGCGGGCGTAGTCGATGGTTTTCTCGAACATGATGGCTACCTCTTTTTGAAGGCGGCTTCCTCGCCGGAAATCAACTTGCGGATGTTGCTGTGGTGGCGCGCCAGCACCAGGGCGCAGAGCAGGGCCAGGATACCGGTTTGCGGGCCGGAACCCAGCAGCAGCCAGCCATAGACCGGCGCCAGGGCAGCGGCCACCAGGGCGGACAGGGAGGAAATCCGGGTGACGGCGAAGACGAGAGCCCAGGTCGCCACCGCCAGGCTCCCCAGACGGGCATCCAGGGCCAGCAGCACGCCGACGGCGGTGGCCACCCCCTTGCCGCCCTTGAAGCCGAAAAACACGGGAAAGAGATGGCCCAGGAAGGCGGCCAGGGCCGCCAGGTAGGGCAGGAAAGCGGGCAGATTCCACCGAGTGGTGGCCCACTGCGCCAGCCACACCGCCACATAGCCCTTGAGCGCGTCGCCCAGCAACGTCAGGGCGGCGGCGGACTTGCGGCCGGTGCGCAGCATATTGGTGGCGCCGGGGTTGCCGGAGCCGTGGCTGCGCGGGTCGGGCAGGCCATAAGCGCGCGCCACCAGGATGGCGAAGGAGACCGAGCCCAGGAGATAGGCGGCGGCGAGAATCAGGGTAAGTTCAGTCATTTGCGCGGTGGGTGCGTAAAATGGGCGGCTTTTTTCGAGAATCGGCCGGAGGTCGGATGGACATTTTGTTTCTGCGGGATTTCCGCCTGGAGTTGATTATCGGGCTCTACGAATGGGAGCGCAAAGCGCCTCAGCCGGTGATGATCGACCTGGAGATCGGCCTCTACGACCACAAGGCCGGCCACACCGACCAGATCGGCGACACCATCCACTACGGCCTGGTGGCCGAGCGCATTCGTGAAAGCGTGGCCGCGCGCGAAATCCGCCTGGTGGAAACCCTGGGCGAGCACATCGCCGAGATCGTGCGCAACGAATTCGGCGCCCCCTGGGTGAAAGTCACCGTGCGCAAGCTGGCCATTCTGCGTGGGGTGCGGGAACTGGGCATCATCGTCGAGCGGGGTTCGCGCTTGTAGGAGGCCCGCTTGCGGGCCAAAAAGCATTTCCACTGGCGGCTCAATTCGACCCGCGAGCGGAGCCTACGCCAGCCCATTACGGCGCATGAATTCCAGCAGGATTTCCAGCCGCTTCACAGCATCGTTCATGTCCAGCAGGGCCTGACGCGCGCCGATTTTCAGCGGCAACACCTCGGCCAGGCGGAAGCCGGCCCAGGAGGCGTCATCGTGTATCTCCCTCAGCCCCGCCTCCGGCAGTTTCGCCGCGATGGTCCGCAGGAAGTCCAGCACGACCCGTGCCTCGGCGGGTACCGGTTGTGCCAGCTCGTCATCCTTGTCTCGCACCTGGCCCAGGAGCAACTGATTGGCGGCGACATGAGTGCTTTCGACGATGAAGCGGCTTTCTCCGAGGGCCTCCACCTGCATCACACCGGGGCTGTCCATATCGGCGCTGACGATACGCGCCAGGCAGCCTACCGGCTCCGGCCGCGCGGCGGCCCCCACCTCGTGACCCTGCCGGATCAGGCAGACGCCGAAGGGCTGATTCTGGCGCAGGCAGGCCGCGGCCATGTCCAGGTAACGCGCCTCGAACACTTTCAGGCGCAGGCGCCCCCCCGGGAACAGCACGGTGTTGAGGGGGAACAGCGGCAATTCCCGGGTGTGCGCCACGGCAGTGAGCAGCCCGCGCAGGCGGCCGAGCGGGTTAGTCATGGGCGCCCCAGGGCCTCAGCAGGGCATGAGCGATACCCAGGTGGTCGAGCACCCGCGCTACGATGAAATCCACCACCTGCCCCACGTTTTCCGGACGATGGTAAAAGCCGGGATTGGCGGGAAGGAGAGTGGCACCGGCCTCCGCCAGGGTCGTCATGTTGCGCAGGTGGATAAGGGAGAAGGGCGTCTCTCGCGGCACCAGGATCAGGGGACGCTTCTCCTTCAACATCACGTCGGCGGCGCGTTCGATCAGATTGTCCGCCAGGCCTTGGGCGATGGCCGCCAGAGAACCCATGGTGCAGGGGCAGATCACCATGGCGGCGGCCGGGTTCGAACCGGAAGCGGCCGGCGCGAACCACTCCTCCTTGCCGTAGACGGTGAGATGGCCGGCATGGCCTGCGAAGCGCGCGTCGAAAAAGATCGCCAGTTCGGCATTGCCGGCTGGCAATTGCACATCGAGTTCCTGCTTCGCCACGATCCGCGCGGCCGAGGAAACCAGCAGGTCCACCTGGCAGCCCGCTCGCAGCAGGCATTCCAGCAGACGCAACCCATAGGCCATGCCGGAGGCACCGGTAAGTGCGAGGGTGATGCGCATCATGGGCGGGGCAAGAGTTGCGGTCGAGCTATTGTAGGTGGGACGCGGTGTGGCGTGCCCATCAATCAAGCTGACCATCGTGGTGTTTGACGCCCCGGATGATGAAAGGCGGCAGGAAGCCCGGCCCGACCCATGTCGAGGGCGCTTCACGTTACGGGTCAGCCCCCGCCAGCAAATGCGCCGCCGCCAAACCGTTGGCCAGGCCGGTGATCCAGGCGGCACTCAGGAACAGCGGCATCAACCCGAGGATGCTGGTCCCCGGGAGCAGCCAGAGATCCACCACCAGCAACTGGGCGCCGATGTGGGCGAAAGCGGCCAGCACCGACAAGCCGACCGGGCCGAACCAGCGCGGCGGCAGGCGTACCCCCAGGGCCAGCAGCAGCAGACTGGCGACGCCACCGGACAGACTCATGACGAAGGCCGGGGTAAGGAACTGGCCCAGCGCCAGGGCACCGGCGACGATGCGCAGCCCCGCCACCCAGGCGGCGGTGCGCCAGCCATAGCGATACAGCACCACCAGAGTGACGATGTTGGCCAAACCCGGCTTGATCCCGGGTATCGGCAGCGGAATTGCCGCTTCCGCCAGGGTCAGGCCGATGGCGGCCGCCGCCAGGGCAGCCACGCGGCGGTCTTCAGGGCTGGCATGGAGTTCGTGTTGCATGGTGGGGATGGTAAACGCGACAAGGGGCCGGCGTCGCCCGACAGGCCACCTCGGCGCTTGGTCGGTTGGGCAATGCGCGGCATGCCCAACGCTTGAACCGGCGCGGAAGGTGAGGCTTACACCCGACCCTTATCGGCCAGGATGCGGGCCAGTTCGCGGTATTGCTTGCGGGCATCGGGTTCCATCGCGCGATAGGCCTGGACGATGTCCTGTTCTTCCTGCACCCAGGATGGGGGTGCGGTGGGCAGCGGTTCCGAATCCGCCAGGGCGAACAACTGGTAGACCTTGATCTCCAGCGCCACCGCCAGGGCTTCCAGGGTATCCGGACGTGGCCACTGGTTGTCGTTCTCCATGCGCGACAAACTGGACTTGGTGATCCCGATGCGCTCGGCAAGGTCATCCTGTGACCAGCCGCGCTCGGTTCGGAGCTGTTCAACGACGGCGCCGATTTTCATGGCTTCATGCCCGCGTCCCATGCCGGCCGAACCATCGAGGCCAATACTGCCGCTCTGAAATATTCATATTTATCATATCGTTAGGTGGAGGATGTGCGTTGCATTTTATGCAACACCGGAGCCACAACACCACCGGCTACCCCAATTTTTTATAACTTTCGGACTAGATGGTTATGGTTTTGCCGGACCCGCGCGGCATAGTGTCCGCAGCGCGGGCCGGGAAGTGCTAGCAGTACTGATAGGTGCCGGCCACCACTTCCCTTTCTCGCAACTCGTCAGGGCTCGGTGCGCCGAGGAAGGGGTCTAACTCGCAGTCGGCGCGGGTGGCATGAATGGTTTGCTCGTCCATGAACACACGCAAGGCCACACTTTTCTCAATGCCGACCTGCTGTGGTGGCCCGAAGCGCTCCAGATGCACCCCCATCCGCACCAGCAGACGTTCGAAGGCCACCGTAGTGACGAAGACGTATTCGCGGATGTTGTTCAGCATGGCAAAACGCGTACCCGCTCTCATCAACGAAGTTGGTAACGCAGTGAAGCCAAATCCCGCACGGGCAAATTTGGTAACGGCAAATCGACTGATTTCCCATACATCGTCGGCAACCGGTGCCTGCTTGCCTGAAAGCAGTTGGGGGAAGGTGTCCTTGAGCATGTATGGGCCAGTCGAAGGCAGGAGGCGGGCACAGGCAAGTACCTGCTGCGTATCCCGCACCATGACGTACACGGGATGGAGATCGTCGTAGTGATCGCGTTCGCGGTCCTCCATGACCTGAACTTCCCAGTTGAGACGTTTTCGAAAGGCTTGGTAGCGCAGATTCTCGATTCCGCGCAGGTCGGCAAATGATATGGATCCACGCACGGTGGAGGGAACGATGGCTAGCATTGTGGTCTCCTTGAATTGATAAAAAGGGAACCACAGATAACACCGCCGCAAGTCGAAACTAATAGCTAGTAGTAGTGATAGGTATTGGCAAACCGAATCAGCCTGGAAGGATCGGGTAAGACAGGAAGCTACGGAGTGACTATGCCCAGCAGAATGGCGCGAGCAATCGCTTGATGTTTCCTGCGAACACCTAATTTCTGCTTGATGTTTTGCATGTGAAAATACACCCCAGGCACGGAGATTTTCATGATGTCGCCAATTTGAACGGCAGTTTTCCCCCCTGCCCACCATCGTAAACATTGCATTTCACGGGGAGTAAATTGCGGACGGTTTCCTTCCTTCAGCGAAGCAGCAAAAACCAAACGCCGTACGGCCTCATGTATATAGGCGGATAAGACAAACTGAGTGCCGGCAATTTGTGCAGAGTGCTCCAACGCATCTTTGCAAATCTCCGGGTTGGCCAGACTCAACCCGGCTTCTTCATTGGGACGTCCACCAACAGGCACGCTCAATCCACTCCCGAGTCCGTGTGATCGAGCCTCTTCCATAAACTGTTTTCTCTCAGGCGTGTCGAAAATATCCTCACGCCAAATCAAGGGGATGGCGTAGCGATAGGTATGCGCCACGATGGGGTCAATTTCTGTATATCCGGAAGCCAGATAGTGGTTCATCCACTCCGTCGGATACCCACTTAAAACGAACTGGCAGGCCTCGCCCTCGGGGGGGACGTAGCGGACTCCATAGAGAAAGTGCTCGAAGCCCAGATGTCGGGTTACTCTGCGAACTTCTCGGCCCAGGGTGTCCAGGGAGGGGGCCTTGAGGATGCGCTCGAAGTCTGAAAGGTTGGTGTAATTGTCGCGGTCCTCAACCAAGGACTGGACGCGAAACAGTTTTTCCTGCACGGCGATTTCCCCTCGTTCATTTTTCTGGTCGCGCTACCCGCACGCACGCTTGCAAGACTACTTCGCCGCGACAGGCTTGTCAGTCCACGCCATCCTGGCACTGGTATACCATCAGACCCGACTGGCGCCGGTCGGCGGCGCCTTTGGCAACTTGCCCGGCGTCCTCCTCTCGAATCCCGGCACAACGCTCGTCGGACGGCGACGCGGCCTGGGCATCGATGATCACGACTTCGTAGTCATGCTGCTCATTGCCGCCATTCTCGCGGCCGAGCCAGACGCAGGGCTCGTTCAGCGCCTTGGCGATGGCGAGAAAACGTTCGCGGGAACGGGTATAGATGCCGATCTGGTGGGTCAGGGTATGCAGGTGTACGGGCATGGCATTTGGTCTCCAGAAATATGGGGCAGTGTCGCTGACCACGAGGCGAGGACGCCCTAGCAACGCCGCTAGGATTG
>CAIXFP010000132.1 GCA_903918705.1 uncultured Pseudomonadota bacterium | reverse complement strand
TGGCCAGTTCCACGGCGCTACGCACGAGATGGCCCTGGTGTTTTTCCAGCTTGGCCTCGAACCGTTCGAACAGGGTGAAGGCATCGGCGGTGCCGCCGGCGAACCCGGCCAGGATGCGCTCCTGGTAGAGCTTGCGCACCTTGCGCGCGCTGGACTTGATAACGATGTTGCCAAGGGTGCCCTGGCCGTCGCCGCCGATCACCACATCCTCGCCGCGACGCACGGAAATGATGGTGGTGCCGTGGAATTGTTCCATGGGATTCATATCCGGGTGCGGCCGAGCACCGCGGCGAACTGGCTGGCGCCGACGATCTTCAGCAAAGTGTTCACCATTTCGTTGCCTTCGATGAAGCGGATCTTGCGGTCGCCCTGGGCCAGGTTGATCAGAGTTTCCAGCAACAGGCCGACGGCGGCGAAATCGATGCGGGTGACCCGGGACAGGTCGATGTCGATCTGCTTGCGCGATTCGGCGAAGCGCGACAGTTCGCCCAACTGGATCTCGGAGCCGGGGCCGATGATGCCCGACAGGCTGAACACCCACCCGGCTCCATCCACCCGCGCTTCCTCCAGGACCGTGTTGCCACGCCCGGGCAACGGCAGGGGCGGCAGATAGGAAGGCGGCGAGAGTTCGAACCTGACCGCGTAACCCACCGCCGTATCCTCGAAATCAGCCTCCTTGCCGAGCAGGCGCAAAGCGGACAACCACAGCAACCAGCCGGTTTCTCCCAGTCTCTCGCCTTGATGGGCCGCGGCGATGCGCACCACGAAACCGGGGCCGCCGATCAATTCCACCGGTTTGGCCCAACGCTCGAGTTGCGCGATGCTGTCGTACAAAGCCTTGGCCGTTTCCTCGTCGGGCGCCGGGCATTTGCTGACATCCATGCGGACGAAGGGCGCTTCCCGCGCGTCCTGCAGAAAACGCTGGAGCTTGACCCGCTCGACGTTGCCGAATTTTTCGCCGCAACTCAGAAGAGGTACCGGCTGCGCGGCCACCTTGAGCTGGCCGCGGGGCGCCCAGGTGGGCGGTGAGTGTTCGAATTTGACGGCGTAATCCACCGCCGCGTCCTCGAACGGCTCGGGCTGGTTGCTCGCCTCGTAGAGGTCGAACAGCATGAACCAGGGCAGGGGATCGCGATTATCCGGATGGTCCAGCAAAAAACGGTTGAGCAACGCGGCGGCCTCCCCCACCTTGCCGTTGGCGTAGAGCACGGCGGCTTCCTCGAACTCCGGCACCAGGCCGCCGCCCGCCTCCTGGACCTCGATGCCCCCCTCGCCGGACTCACCGGCCGAGTTGGCCAGGGTATAGGAAGGGCCGGCGGCGAATTCGGGCTGGCCTTCCTTGAGGAAGGCCATCAGATCTTCGGGCTTGTCCTTGCGGAAAAAAGAGAACACGGGTGTGGGTTACCAGGCAGAAGGGCAGGGATAGTAGAACCAGTATAAAGGTGCGGCAAGCGATCACGGCACCGGATCGTGGCCCCCGGGATGCCAGGGATGGCAACGCGACACCCGGCGCAGGGCCATCCAGCTCCCTCTCAGCGCGCCATGTCTTTCCACCGCCTCGCGCGCATAGTGCGAACAGGTGGGGGTGAACCGGCACTGATTGCCGAGAAACGGCGAGAGCAATAACTGGTAAGCGCGGATCAGGCCGATCAGCAGATGTTGCAAGGGATTCATGAGCGGCTCGCGCGCTTCAACGCTGATAACGCGGCGCCAGGCGTTCCGCCCTGCGCAGCTCGTCAGGCGTGTTCACATTGATAAAGGCATAGGGATCGCCTGCGAACACCACGGTTTCCCGGGGATGCGTCTCCTGCCAGGCGCTGACCTGGCGGCCGCCGTCACGCACGAACTGCTCCAGGTCCACGAGCAGGGAGCGATGCATCAACATGACGGCATAGTGAACACCGGTTTCATCCGCCGCCCGCACGATCGGCACCTGATTGGCCAGCGCCTGGGCATGCAGATGCAGGGCCAGGTCGAGCGGCAGAAACGGCACGTCGCAAGGCACAGTGAGCAGCCATTCCTGCTGCGCGGTCCGTCCCGCCGCCAGGATGCCGGCAAGAGGACCGGGATTGCCGCTGAGATGGTCCGCCACCACGGGGTGGCCGAGGGCCGCGTAATCACCCAGATTGCGATTGGCGTTGACCAGCACCTCGGCGACATGCCCTTGCAATCGCTCCGCGACCCAAGCCACCAGGGGGCGCCGCCCGAGCAACAGCAGGCCCTTGTCCTCGCCCCTGAAACGGCGCGCCATGCCCCCCGCGAGGATGACGGCGGAGACGGGAACGGGCGCGGGCCTTTTCATCGGGAGAGCTGATACAGTCGATAGCGTTGCTGCTTCTGGCGTGGCCGAGCGCCTTCCCAGAGCAGGGTGGCGCCGCCCGCCACCTTGTGCTCGGCCGCGACCATAATCCAGGGGCAATTCCCCGGGCTACGCGGGTGCAGCTGATAACGAACCATGGTGCGCAGGGCGGCATCGGCATCCACTTTGAGGCAGGCTCCCACCGGCAGGTGTCTGCGCATGTCGGCAAGCATCGGCCGATAACCGAAGCCCGCGTCCATCCAGGGGCGAAACAGCGCCATCAACAAAATCCAGACCAGCACCATGCCGCTGGCCCACACCAGCACCGGACGCAGCTTCGCCCTGGGGAACAACGGAATGGCCGCGAGCCACAGCAGGGTGGCGACCGCGGCGAGCACCGGACTGGTTCCCGGCGTCGCGCCAGGTCGATACGAGGGTGTCAATTGCCCCACGTGGGCCGCCAGTTTGGCCGGCATCCCCCATTCCAGAGCGGAGAAATAAATCCAGAATGCCACGATGAAAAACAGGAAGCAGACCACGCCGAACCAGTAGAACGCCTGGGCCGCGCCACGCTTCATGCCCTCCACGCCGTAAGCGGCCAGCAGCGCCAGCGGCGGCAGCAGCGGCAGCATGCCGCCGTCGCGCGACCAGGATGGCCACAGGGTGACCAGCACCGCGGCCGATAAAGCCATGAGCGGCATGTGCAGTTCCCATGCCCGCCCAAATCGGCGGTGCTCGTGCCAGATCGCCGCCAGCGCCAGCGGCCAGATCGGCCAGGCGAACCAGGGCAATTCGGCAAACACGTGGAAAGACGGCCGGACGATGGCGAGACGGTGGATGCCATGCCAGCGCAACCAGCCGGCAAGTTGGCCGCCTCCATACAGGGAGGCCAGTGCCGCGAGACAAAGCAGCGCGGCAAGAGCGATGCCCAATAGCAGGCTGCGGCGGTATGCGCGGCGCCGCCATTCCGGCGAAAACAGCGGCAGCAATAGCAATAACCCGAGGGCAGCCACGAGATCGGGGACGCCGCGCAATCCCAGGAACAGCGCGGCTAGCGCCAGACCGATCAGAAGCGCGCCGGGACGGACCGCTTCCCGGCCGCAGGCGACACCGGCCAGCAACATCGACCAGACCGCCAGCAGCGCGGCTTCCGGGGCCAACGCATGCATCCGCAGCATCAGGCCGAGACAGCCGACCAGCGCCAGGACTGACGTGGCGGCATAACCGGCGCCAAACAGCCGGCGCGCCGCCAGGGCGGTGAACAACAGGGAAAACAGGGTAAACACGCCCGTGGCCAGACGCGCGCCATCCTGCGGCGGCAACTGGAATGAAGCGAGACTGGCCGTCGCCGCCGCCACCGAAAAATACAGGGGGGCCGCCGCCTGCCAGACATGGGCGGGATTCGCCAGGGAGTCCAGAATCGGCGCCAGCGCCAGCGCCTCGTCCGCCTTCCAGGCGTCACGGCCGGTGAGGCCGTAGAACGCCCAGAACGCGGCCAGCAGAATCAACCAGAAGAGCTTGGTCGGCTGCGTACGAGTCATCGCCGGCGCGCCTCCGACCGCCCCGTGGCGGCCCCGAGCACCGCTTGTCGCCACGCGAACGAATTAATCAGGAACTCCCCCGGGGAACGACCAGAGAAAAACAAAAAAGGCAGCCTCGGCTGCCTTTGTCCCACCGCACCGCCACCAATCACTTCTTGAGGCCGTACTTCTGGCGGAATTTCTCGACCCGGCCCGCGGTGTCCACGATCTTCTGTTTGCCGGTATAGAAAGGATGGCAGGCGGAACAGACTTCCACATGCAGAGCCTTCTTCATGGTGGAACGGGTGGAAAAGCTGTTGCCGCAACTGCAGGTTACGGAAATTTCGCTGTATTCGGGATGAACGCCGGCTTTCATGATGAGTACCTGGGCTGAAACCTGGAAAGCGCGCGATTATCCACAAAAACCCGGAGCCAGGCAAATACTTGCTTCCTCCGCCAGTCGTCGGCACTTGTGCTGATGCCGCATCTCACTTCGTCTCGGCCAGCAGTCGAGCGGCCAGACCCTCGGCCTGCCGGGCATAGCCGCCACCGAACAGATTGAAATGGTTGAGGACGTGGTAAAGGTTGTAGAGGTGCTTGCGAACACGGTAACCGGGGTCCAGGGGCCAGACGTCCCGGTAGGCGGCATAGAAGGCCGCCGGGAAACCGCCGAACAGCTCGGTCATCGCCAGATCCGCCTCACGGTCGCCATGGTAGACGGCAGGATCGAACAGGACCGGTGCGTCCCCCGCATAGCCGTGATTGCCACCCCAGAGGTCGCCGTGCAGCAGGGAAGCAGCCGGACTGTAACCGGGAAAAAACTGAGCGGTGCGTTCCAGCAACCGTTCCCCAAGCTCCCGCAGCGTGCGCGGCGCCGCATTGCGGCGGGCCAGTTCAAGCTGCGGCGACAGGCGCCGAGCGCGATAGAACTCGATCCAATCCGGTAACGGCGCGTTGTGCTGCGGGGTACTGCCGATATGGTTGTCGCGCCACCAACCGAAGCTGTCCCGGACGTGCCCATGCAACAAGGCAAGCTGTCGTCCCAGTTCGGCGGGCTGTTCCACGGCGCCGAGATCCAGCCACTCCAGGATCAGGTAGGCGGCATCACCGCTGCGTCCGCTGGCGATGGGGCACGGCACCCGGATCTCGCATGCCGCCGCCAGTTCACGCAGGCCATCGGCCTCCGCCGCGAACATGTCGAGGTGGCCGGCATCGTTGAATTTCACGAAATAACGGGTGGCGTCGTCACCGGTCAGCACAACCGCCCGATTGATGCAGCCTCCGCCCTGGGCCGCCCGCTGAGCGCAAACGAAAGGCTTGCCGCTCGCCGCGCCGATGGCGGCGGCCAGATCGGCAAGCAGGGTTGCATTCACACCGCGGTTTTCGCTTCGCGGGAAGCGCCGGCCTGCTCCATGCGCATCAGGTAGGCCTTCCAGTACGCCTCCTGGTAGCGCCCCAGGTCATACAGATAATCCCAGGAGTAGATGCCGGTGTTATGGCCGTCCGAAAACTCCAGGACCACGGCGTATTGCCCCACCGGCTCGATCGCCTTGATTTCGACCAGCTTCTTGCCGACCTGCAACGTTTCCTGGCCGGGGCCATGGCCGCGCACCTCGGCAGAAGGGGAATAGACACGCAGGTACTCGTAGGGCAACTGGTAGCGGTCACCGTTGTCGAAAGCGATTTCCATCACACGCGACTGCTGGTGCAACTTGATTTCGGTGGGGATAGGTGTTGCATTGGTGAGGCCACCCATGGTGCATCCTTCTATAAGAAAACATTGATGGAGTCGTAGTGTGCCAGCCGCCCCGGCAACCCACAAGCCAGACTTTTATAGTCGGGTATTACACCTGGCAACGCGTGGGGGCCGCGGCTGGCGGGCGGCGGCCGATACGCTGTAACATGTGCTTGACCGGCCGCGCGCCGGCTTTTTACTTTCACGCAGGGGTTAGCCATGGCCGTACTGGAGCTCAACGAGCAGAACTTCGAGGAAACCATCCTCAACAACGATTTCGTCATCATCGACTTCTGGGCACCCTGGTGCGGCCCTTGCCGCGGCTTCGCCCCGGTCTACGACGCGGCTTCGGAGAAGTATCCCAACATCACCTTCGCCAAGGTCAATACCCAGGACGAGCAGGCCCTGGCCGGACACTTTCAGATTCGTTCCATCCCGACCCTGATGATCTTCCGCGAAAAGGTCATCATCTACTCTCAGCCCGGCGCCATGCAGGCCGGCCAGTTCGACGACCTGATCGCCCGCGCCACCGAAATCGATATGGCCCAAGTCCACGCCGAGATCGCCGCGGAAGCGGCCAAGGGCTGACGCTCCTCCTCGTAGCGCCGGCGCTACTGAACGCCTACAGCGCCCCGCTGCGGTCGCTCCGGCTGAATCCGGAAGGGGTGGCAGCCACCCCGCGCCCCAGGCCGATCACCTTGAACGACTCTCCCATCTCCGAGGGCTGCACCAGCTTCTGCAGGGCTGCGGCAGCGCGCAGGTAGCCGGCACTGCCCGGCTGCAACTCCCCGAGCAGGTCCAGCAGGCCCCCGTCGAGCAGGAAATTGCCCTGGCTGGTATAGCCCAGCAGGTCCAGCCCGGCCGCCGTGCCCGCCCGGGCCACTGCGGAAAAATCCACGTGGGCGGTGATGTCCGCCAGTCCCGGCAGGTAGAAAGGATCGTCCAGGCTGTGGTGGCGGTAGTGCACCTTGAGCGTGCCCATGTGGCGCTGTGGGTGGTAATACTCGGCGGCGGGAAAGCCATAGTCGAGGAAAAGCAGCATGCCCCGGCGCAGGCGCTCGCCCAGCGTAGCCACCAGGGCTGCGGCGGCGGGGCAGGCTTCGGTGAGATAGCCGCCCACTTCCGGCAGACTGCCGGCCAGGTCGTGCAGCGGCCCGGCCGGCAAAACCCGGTCTTCCCAGGAGAACCCCCGGTTCCAGGCCACGCCGCGCTCGAACACGGCGCCGGGGGAGCGGTATAGCAGGTGCACCGGCAGCGCATCCAGCACCTCGTTGCCCAGCACCACGCCGTGAATTTCCTCGGGCAGGGCATCGAGCCAGACCACCCGGTCGAGCAGGCGCGGCGCTTGTTCCGCCAGCAGCTCGCCCTGGCGGACACGCAAGTCGGGGCTCACCTCCAGGATCAGGTAGCGGGCCGGCAACCGTCCCAGTCGCTCCAGTTCCCCCAGGATGTCCAAGGCCAGGCGGCCACTGCCGGCGCCCAGTTCCAGCACATCGCCGCCGGCTTCCTCCAGTACCGGCGCGATCTGCCGCGCCAGACCGCGGCCAAACAGGGGACTCATTTCCGGCGCGGTGACGAAATCTCCCGCCGCCCCCAGTTTCGCCGTGCCGCTGGCGTAGTAGCCGAGGCCGGGCGCGTAGAGGGCCAGTTCCATGTAGCGGGTAAAGGGCAGCCAGCCGCCGTGGGCGGCGATCTCGGCGCGGACCAGGTCCACCAGGCGGGCGCTGTGGGCGAGGGCTTCGGCGGAGGGGGTGGGAAGCGAGACTTGTGATGGGGACATGGCGACTGTGCTAGTTTTGCGCTCCATGATAACGGCAACCCGCTCAATCCCATGATCGTCGCCATCCTTGGCGCCGGCCCCGCCGGCATGTCCTGCGCCAATGCCTGCCTGTCCTTCGGCCTCTCGCCAGTGGTCATCGAGCGCACCGCCCATCTCGGCGGCGCCCAGCGCAGCAACTTCCATCCCAATCTCTGGCTCCTGGGGTTTCCCGGAGAATCCGGCGAAGCCATGACCCAGCGCCTGGCCGAGCATTACCGCGCCTTGCCGGTGACGACTTACTACACCACCCAGGTCAACCAGGTCAGCCGCAACGCCACGGAGTTCAGCCTGATTCTGTCCGGCCTCGACGCACCACTTGCCGCCGCCGCCATCGTCCTCGCCACTGGCACGCGTCCACGCGCCACACCGGAACTGGAGCGACTGGCCGAGACGTGCCCACGCATCCTCATCGGCCCGCTATCCCATGCCATCCGCGATCACATCCGCAATGCCCGTGTGCTCATTCTGGGCGGCGGCGACAATGCCCTGGACCACGCCCTGTTTCTGGCCGAGCTCGGCAATCAGGCGTGGGTCTGCACCCGCGGCGCCCTGTCCGCGCGCAAGCCCTTCATCGAGGACTGCCAGTTGCGCGAGGAAATCGAGCTCCGCGCGAATTGCCCTCAGCCGCGCCTCGGATGCGCCGTGGATCACGTCGTCGCCACCTGGCCGGGACACCAGAGCCGGTTCGACTGGGTGCTGGTGATGTATGGCTACCTGCCCAACACCGATGTACTGGATGCCTTCGATCCGGCAATCCGCCCCGCCCTCACCGGCACCGGCTATCTCCACGTGGATGCCTGGCAGCGCAGCAGTGTGGCGCGCGTCTATGCCGCCGGCGACGTCACCGACAGCCCGCAACCCTCGGTGCCCACGGCCATGGCCCAGGGCCTCACCGCCGCCCGCGCGGCGGAACGCGATCTGGCCGGCGGTGGAGCGATATGACAGTCATAAAAGCTTCACGCAAGCGTCATAACATGGCGAACATCCCGTCCATCCAGTGAGGCGCGCATGTCCGCCAACATTCTCATCGTCGAAGACGAACCCGGTATCCAGGAACTGCTCAAGTTCAACCTTGGCCATCACGGCCATGAGGTGACCGTGGCCTGCGACGCGGAAGAAGCCAGCGCACGCATGCGCGACAGCCTGCCCGACCTGATCCTGCTGGACTGGATGCTGCCGGGCGCCTCCGGCATCGAACTGGCCCGCAAGGTACGCGCCGACCCGCGCCTGAAGGACGTGCCCATCATCATGCTCACGGCGCGCGGCGACGAGCGCGACAAGGTGCTGGGGCTGGAGACCGGCGCCGACGACTACATCACCAAGCCGTTTTCGCCGCGCGAGCTGATGGCCCGGATCAAGGCCGTGTTGCGCCGGCGCGCGCCGCAGATGACCGAGGACTCGGTGGAGATCGCCGGCCTCAAGCTGGACCCCCTGGCGCACCG
>CAIXFP010000131.1 GCA_903918705.1 uncultured Pseudomonadota bacterium | reverse complement strand
ATCATCATCGGCGGCGTCGGCGCCGCATCCGGCATCGTGGCAGGCATGCTGCTCGCCCTGATCATTACGGCCATCGGCATCCCCATGCCACCGCCGCCCAATGCCGATTTGACCTATATCGCCCATATCCGCATCGTTCCCGGCGTGGTGGTGGGCGCCTTTGTCGTCGGCTTCATCGCCACGGTGATGGCTGCCTTTCTGCCGGCACTAAGGGTGCGCCGCATACCTATCGTCGACGCCCTGCGCCAAAGTATCTAAGGCTGGGTTCAGAAGTCGCGCCGAATTTCCGTGTAAGCGCGGTTCTGGGCGTCGTACTGGCCGAACAAGCCCGTGGACGGACCATGAAAGGCATCGATACCCAAGGTCAACTTCCAGTTCGGCTGGAAGCCCCAGCTTGCCTTGGGACGTAACATCCAGTCACTCCGATTCAGACTGCGCACCAGCAAGACTTCCGTTTTCCAGTTATCCGGGAAATTGTGGCTGACCAGCAAGGTGAAGCC
Organism: uncultured Pseudomonadota bacterium; assembly: GCA_903918705.1. Lineage (GTDB taxonomy): Bacteria > Pseudomonadota > Gammaproteobacteria > Burkholderiales > Thiobacillaceae > PFJX01. The sequence continues at coordinate 1,554 of CAIXFP010000131.1, read as the reverse complement.
GTTTTCCGTCTTGGCCGGGATGATGTCCGGGTTGTGCTCGAAGAAATAGCGCTGGAACAACTGGGTATTCACCCGTGTATCGCTGGAAGGATTGAAGTCCAGGCCCACAGCCCAATCCAGGGTGTTTTGCCTGACCACGCCATCTGCATCCGTCATGTCAGTGACCAGATTGAAGCGCCGACCCGAGCTATACACCGCCTCCGCCTTCAAAACCACGTCGTCCAGATCCTTGCCGAGTGTGCCTCCCAACTGCCAGATGCGGTCGTGGCGTGGCGTGAAAGTCAGGACGGGAGAGACCACCGGGTCGCGATAAAACGTCGGCGAACCAGCCATGCTGGTGTAATAGAAACCGGACATGTCCCAGCCGTTCGTGAGTTGCGACACGCGTATCCCGAAATTGCCGTGATTCGGACTGGCACTCGGCTTTACTTCGTCGCGGATCACTGGTGCCAGCGCCGGAGGGTAAGGATAAAAATCCGAGCCCGAGCCCGATTGTGAAAAATCTTTGGGCCGTCCGATACGGTCGTAACTGGGAAAGGGAATCCAGATCATCTCGGCATGAAAATCGGACTTGAAGTATTCGGCCCGCGCGGCCCATTGTGGGATACGCAGCACCTGAAAATCAGGCAAGACGAATTCCCGCAAATCCTTGGCAGAAACCACATCGGCAAAGAACAGGCCGACCATTTCACCCCACACGATTTGTTGGCGACCCAACCGCCAGTCCAGGCCAGCGGCGGCCAAATCGAGATAGGTTTCCCGCAACTGGAATTCGGCTTTCTGAATGTCACGCACCCCCTGCTGATAGAAGTTTCCCTGCTCATAGACTGCGTTGTAGTCCAGACGACCACTTAACTTCCACTGCATACCCTGGCCAAGCAGGCCATGATTCCCCAGTTCCAGACGCCCTTCCTCTTTTGACCAATGCGCGGGGTCGCTGTAGGTGTAAGCCAATTCAGTTTGAAAAAAACCCTGTAAATCAACCAAACCCGAGCGCCTGGACGTCGGCGGCATGTCACCCGCAGGGCCGACTTCAGTGTTTGAAACCATATCGAACAGACCTTGCTTCGACGCAGGCAGGCTATTGTCATGTGTCGTGGCGGCCGGATCGACTGCGGGCTGTTCTGGCGCCGTGCCAAACAGGGCATCACGGGGTTGAGACAGGCCGTCACCGTTATCAGCGACCTGCCACAGTGGCGGCGCAGCGTAAATGGGTTCATCGGTAGCACCCAGAGCCAGGAGTGGTACACCCAGCAACCCGGCAGCCAACACACGGAACATCCGCAAGCTCATGCCCTTCACCCCTGAGTCAGGATGCCTGTTCCGACTCGGCCAGGCGTCCATCCTCGATGCGGACTAGCCGGCTTGCCATGGCCATGACGTGGGGATCATGGGTCGAGAAAATGAAAGTTGTGCCCATTTCACGATTAATTTGCTTCATAAGCGCCAGGACGCTCTCACCGGTCCTGCTGTCCAGATTGGCGGTAGGTTCGTCCGCCAGCACGATACGCGGGTTGATGGCCAGAGCCCGGGCAATGGCCACGCGCTGCTGCT
>CAIXFP010000130.1 GCA_903918705.1 uncultured Pseudomonadota bacterium | reverse complement strand
GAGCGCCTACGGGCTTGCCAAGCGATTTGGCGAGCATGTCCGGGACGGGTGCGAGCTTCGCGTACTCTGCAACCGGCGGATCGCCGAACGGCCCGAACGTCCGCGCCTCGACTTCGCGCCGCGCCTGCTCGCCGGCCAGCCGCTCCACCAGGCCCGGCTCGGGATTCGGCGGCGGTGCCGGCGCCAGAAACAACGCCGGGTTGCGTCCGGTCTTCGCGCACCCCACCCGGATCGCGTCAGGCTCCCACTCCGCAGCCTGCGCGGACTCGTGAATGTTGGTCTCATCGTTCATGCGGCCTCCGGTGTCGGGTAGCGCGCCCGGCATTTGTTGGTGGAGTTGGTCAACGGCCCGGCGTAGCGCGGCGGTCAAAATATCACCTGCGCCGACTCGTGCGCCGACCCGAGATACTGGTGCGACTTCGGATCGAACCACAGCTTAATACCGCCTTCCCATTCGCCATGACGTTGCTTGCAGACGATAACCGCCGCGTCTTCCTCCGCTTGCTTTGAGTAATCGCCGTTCTTCATCGCAGCCTCCTTGGCCTTGTTGCGCCACATCAGGCAGACGTTATCCACCAGGTCGGTTACTTCGCCGGCGCCTTTCACGTCGAACTTGTTGGGAACGTCCGACTCGGATGTTCCCTTGCGGATATGGTGGACCAAATGAATGTGCGCGCCGTAGGTCTTAGCCGCCCAACACAGGCGGTCAACAAACTCCTTTTGCCCGTTGTAGTCATCCGATTTGATGCCGCACTTAACCAGCGAGTCGATGAAAATGTGCTCGCACCCAAGCTCCTTGGTCGCGTAGATCGCCATTCCAAGGATGCGCTCTGGCTGCACCGAGTCACATTCGTCGTAGAGCCAGTAGCTCCCCCGCGTCGCCGACAGCACCCGCTCAACCTCCGCGCGGCTCCCGGCGTTTCCTGCCGATACCTGCCGAACGAACCGCGCCGCGATGGCGTCGGCCCGCATCTCCAGCGACGCGACGATCAGGTTTGCACCGGTGCACAGGTGCGCCGTCACCTGCGACAGCAGGAGCGACTTCCCAGAGCCGTTGATCCCGGCCCAGATCGTGACTTCACCAGGGCGTAGCCGGAAATCCCCGTGGGTCTTGGCCCACGGAAGGCAGTCGCCGAACAACTGCGGCCCGGCGTTCAGCCGCTCCCAGGTCGCATCCACCACGTCAGCCATGGCGATGCACGACGGGCCTTCAAGCCGCCCGACTTCCTCTAGGTACTCGGCCAGGTCCACGCCTTCGATTCTGTTCATTTCCACCCTGCCTTTTCGGTTCGTTGAGGGGCTACTGCCACCTGACCCAGGTAGTCAGCAAATTTTGTCGCGTTGAACAAGGTCGAAGGGCGAAGGTACTTGTGCCAGTCGCTCCCAGTAGGCCACTCCAGGCACTTGCGCTCTACAACGGCCAGCACGGACTCCTTGCCGTGCCCCCTAATTCTGTCCTGAGCCATCCGGCATCCCGCGGTTGGCTTCCCGTCACGGTCCTTCGCCTCGTAGCTGAACCCGCCAAGGGCGTTGAGCCGGTCGATCACCTCGCAGGCTTCGGCCAGCAAGGCGCCGTTTTTCGGAGCGACCCTTGGCTTGGGAATCTGCGCATCGTCGGGCTTGCCCGACAATGTAGTTTCTTCTTGGTTTTGGTTCTGGTTCTGGTTGCTATCGGGAGTCCCATCAGGAGTGTTATCGGGAGTCCCATTAGGTGACCCATTAGGTGACCCATTAGGTGACCCATTAGGTGACCTATCTCCCCAGCGGATTTCAGCGCCCTTTTTACCACCAGAAACTTTCGCTTCGTGTGCTTTTTCTGCCCACTCAAGTTCTCGTTCAGCCCTTAAATGCCTGAAAACTTTCCCATGTTCAGGGTCCTCAAACTCCTTAAAATACTCTTTCAGAATATAGGATATTGCTCCTTGCTCAGTTGGGCTTGTTGCGTGGCAAATCCGGTAGACCCGACCAAGGTCTCCGGGGAGAGGGCGCCCGTGCTGGTAGACGTGTTCCAGAAGGCGCATGTAGGCACCCAACTGCATCAAGTCTAAGTAAGACGTGTCGGCGATCCAGTCTGACCAGAAAAAGCGCACATACGGTGTCTTTTTCATGCTGGGTTCTCGATCTTGAGCGCCGCCTCGGCTGCCGCTTTGCGCAACAACCTGCACAGCCCAGGAACGTCCGCATGATGCAAAACGATTGTTGTGTCGTAGCATGACCCGCAGTCTTTTTCGTCTTCTGACTCAGGATTCTTCGACTCGACAAGCCTCCAAGTAATCTCGATAGCGCCGTCCTTGGCAACGGTGACACAAATAATTTCATCGTCTAGCGTAGAGGATAGGATGCTCATTCCGCACCCCTACGTCGATGCGCCAGCCGGTTCCTGTGCTCGTGCTCGCTTAGTGGGTGTCGGTCGACGAGGGTCAGGAAGGTGCCCGGTACTGCGCAACACATCAACGATCTGAGAGTGGACGTAGGTTGATAGCGGGAGGTTTGCTATCTCTGCGGCAGATGCCAGCGCCTCAAGCTGTGCGGGTGTCAGCCGAAAGCGGACAGTTGCGGACTTCGGGGTAGCCATAGCGGGGTGCTCTGGTGATTCGGTGCGGGTAACTGTAGTCCGTTTTGCTGCGACCAGCAAACCCTATTTCTCGCGCGCCGCCTGCCGCTTCGCCCGCACCCAAGCCTGAAGCTCTGCATCCTTCTCCGCGGCGCTCTTGCGCCGTCCGGGCTCAAACTCGACAACCTGAACCGCGCGGCCGGGCGCCACCCCGTAGAGCGCCACAAGGGCATCGACAAGGCGTTGCGCGGCCAGTAGCTCCCTGTCGTCCGGGCCGTCGGGCGGG
>CAIXFP010000129.1 GCA_903918705.1 uncultured Pseudomonadota bacterium | reverse complement strand
TTTTTCTGCCGGCCACTGCCCGGCCATCTCGGCGACCTGATCCAGGCTCGCGGCCACGGCCTGGCCTGGCTGACGGCGGATGACCTTCCCGCCGGCCGGGTATGGGACTGGCTGGTGGTGGATCACTACGACTTGGCAGCGGAGTGGGAACGCGGGCAGCGCAGCGCGGCCAGGCGCATCCTGGCCATCGACGACCTTGCCGACCGTCGCCACGATTGCGATCTGCTGCTGGACCAGAACCTGCTGCCCGCCGGTCGCTACGACGGCCTCCTGCCGGCCGTCTGCGAGGCCCTGCTGGGGCCCGGCTATGCCCTGTTGCGGCCCGGCTTCGCCGCCGCCCGGGACCGGCGTGAAGCGGATGGCGGAGCGGTGCAGCGACTGCTGGTGGGCTTCGGCGGCGGTGATGCCGGCAACGAGACGGGCAAGGTGCTGGAGGCCCTGGTGGGGCTGCCGGCGGCGCGGTGTCCCGCCGGCGTCGATGTCGTGGTGGGCGCTGGCAATCCCCACCGCCAGGCGCTGGAGTCCCGTTGCCGGGAACTACCGGGCTGCCGTTTCCACTGCCAGGTGAGCGACATGGCCGGCCTCATGGCCGCGGCGGACCTGGCCATAGGCGCCACCGGGGTGAGCACTTGGGAGCGGGCCTGCCTGGGCCTGCCCTGCCTGGCGGTCAGCATTGCCGCCAACCAGCAGCCCATCGCCCGCGCCGCCGCCGAGGCCGGCCTGCTCACCTGGCTGGGGCCGGCGCAACGGGTTGGCGTCGCGGACTGGCGCGCGGCCCTGGCCGCCGCCCTGGCGGACCCCGAGCGACTGCGCCGCCAGGGCCAGGTCGGACGCGCCCTGGTGGACGGCCTGGGTGCCTCCCGCGTGGCGGCGAGGATGGGTGCATGAGGATCTCCGTCGTCTGTTCCAGCCGGGCGCATCCGGTCTATCCCCACCTGCTGCGCTGGTGCGCGGATCGGCGTGAACGCCATGAGGTGGAACTGGTGGAAACGGTGGCGCAACTGAGCGGCGGCGATCTCCTGTTCCTAATCTCCTGCGGCGAGATCGTCGGCCCCGACGTGCGCGCCCGCTATCGCGCCAGCCTGGTGGCGCACGCCAGCGACCTGCCCCGGGGACGGGGCTGGTCTCCCCTGGTCTGGCAGATCGTGGAAGGCCGCGACGAGATCGCGGTGACCCTGCTGGAAGCCGCGGACCCGGTGGACAGCGGGGCGATCTGGCACCAGGTCCACCTCGCCTTCGCGGGCCATGAACTGGTGGACGAAATCCACGCCGCGCTGTTCGCGGCGGAGCTGGAACTCATGGATCATGCTGTGGATCATCTCGACACCATCGTGCCCCGGCCCCAGGCCGGCCCTCCCAGCCATTACCGGCGGCGTACCCCGGAGGACAGCCGGCTCGACCCAGAGCGGAGCCTGGCCGGACAATTCAACCTGCTGCGGGTGGCGGACCCGGATCGCTACCCAGCTTTTTTCGAATATCTCGGCCATCGCTACGAGGTCAGCATCAGGAAGGTGGATCGCCATGAACACTGAATTCCGCATCGCCGATCGCGGCATCGGCCGCGGCCACCCCCCCTTCCTCATCGCCGAAATGTCCGGCAACCACAACCAGTCCCTGGAACGGGCCCTGGACATCGTCGCGGCGGCGGCCAGGGCCGGCGCCCACGCCCTGAAGATCCAGACCTATACCCCCGACACCATGACCCTGGATCTCGACGTGGGCGAGTTCCGCGTCGAGCACCCCCTCTGGGGCGGCCAGTCACTCTACCGGCTCTACCAGCAGGCCTACACGCCGTGGGAATGGCATCGGCCGCTGTTCGAGCGGGCGCGGGAGTTGGGGATGCTGGCCTTCTCCACGCCCTTCGACGAGACAGCGGTGGATTTCCTGGAACAGCTGGACGTTCCCGCCTACAAGATCGCCTCCTTCGAGAACGCCGATTTGCCCCTGATCCGCAAGGTGGCGGCCACCGGCAAGCCCATGATCATCTCCACCGGCATGGCGACCCTGGCGGAACTGGACGAGAGCGTGCGCGCCGCACGGGCGGCCGGCTGCCGCGACCTGGTGCTGCTGAAGTGCACCAGCACCTATCCCGCCACGCCGGAGAACAGCAATTTGCGCACCCTGCCGCATCTGCGCGAACTGTTTGCCTGCGAGGTGGGCCTGTCCGACCACACCATGGGCCTGGGCGCCGCCCTGACCAGCGTGGCGCTGGGGGCGACAGTGATCGAAAAGCACTTCACCCTGCGCCGCGCCGACGGCGGCGTCGATGCCACCTTCTCCCTGGAGCCGGAGGAGTTCGCGCAACTGCGGCTGGAAAGCGAGCGGGCCTGGGCGGCCCTGGGTCAGGTACGCTACGGCCCCAGCGCCGCGGAAAAGGAATCCCTGGTGTTTCGCCGATCCCTCTACGTGGTGGCCGATCTGCGCGCCGGCGAGGCGCTGAGTCCCGCCAATCTGCGCGCCATCCGCCCCGGACTGGGCCTGGCGCCGGGTTTTTATACGACCCTGCTGGGCAAGCGGGTGAGCCGGGACGTGAAACGCGGCACGCCCATGTCCTGGGATCTTCTGGGATGACAAGGAAAAAACATGGATAAGGAACTCATCGACTGGAAGACCTCCGCCTGGAAGCATCCCAAGCGCGTGGCCTGGTACAACAAGCGCACCCAGGAAAACTGGATGACCAACCGGCTCAAGAACCGGGTGGAAGTGGATCTCTGCACCCATTATGCGGTGGGGCCGCGGGTGCTCGACGTGGGCATCGGCACCGGGCGCGGCTCCCTGCCGCTGGCCCAGGCCGGACTGGAGGTGACCGGGGTGGACAGCTCCCAGGCCATGCTCGACCACACCAGCCGCCTCGCCGGAGTGACGCCCATCACCCTGTTGTGCCGGGATCTGGCCGATCTGGGCTTCGCCGACGGCGAGTTCGACACGGTCATGTCCCTCAACGTGCTGGTGCATTTCCCCCACTGGCGCGAAATCCTCGAGGAGTGGCAGCGGGTGGTGCGGCCGGGCGGGCGCATCCTGTTCGACATCCATTCCCAGGACCACGAGGACGCGGCCTGCGCCGCCAAGGGTCTGCCGCCGCGGCCGGACGCCAGCAGCGGCGATTTCATGCATTACATGAGCCGCCTGCGCGTCGCCGAAGTGGTGGAGACCGCCAACATCCTGGGCCTGCGCATCGCCGCGGTGGTGCCCTACGCGGGGCTGTTCGCGGGCGACAACACCAATCTCTGGCTGACCGGCACCCAGGCCGAGGGCCTGCATTTCCATCGCCTGCTGTCCTGGCTGACCAGCGACAACCTGTTGCTGGAGTTCGCCCTGTTCGTCGAGCAGCAGGTATTCGCCCACCTGACCACACGGGTGACCGGACGCATGATGCTGGTGCTCGACAACGTGGCCGATGCCGCCGCCAACCAGGCCTGGCTGGAGCGCGACCTGCGCCTCAACGCCATCCTGGCAGCGGGTGTCGGCGCCCCCCTGGCGGAGCAGGTGCCGGCCTTCGACGCGGCCTGGCGCGAGCGCCTGAACCAGATGCTGGACTATCCGCGCAACCGGGTGCTGCTGCATCTCCTGTTGTCCGCCTGGCGTGATTTTCCCGGACGCCTGGACCTGAGCGCCTTTCTCGACCCGCGCCATGCCCTCATCCTGGAGACCTGGCGCCGCCAGGACGAAATGGATCTGCTCGCTACGCGCATTCCCCGTGATCTGGCGGCCCTGCCGGAAGTGGCCGCCATCCTCAGACACGCCGACGTGCCGCTCATGGGCGGGCTGGACTACGACCTGACCCGCGAGCTGTTGAGCAAAACCCTTCACGCTTTCGACTGAGCGACCCCATGAGCCAGACGGCACTGATTTCCCTGCTTTGGAGCAAGAACAATCCCGTACTCCACTTCTACCTGGCGGACCGGCCGCGCCTGGTTCTGTCCCTGTCCCAATACTGCACGGCGGAATTGCGCGCGCTGGTGGAGGGCGCGGGCAGCCAGTTGATCGCGCTGGATAGCCTGGTTCCCGAGGAACGCCGCGGGGTGCTGCGCGCCGAGGCCGCCACCAAGGTGGAACGACTCGAGCAACTCCGGGGCCAAGCGCCGTGGCGGGCGTTCTGCGGGAACTATGGCCTGGAGCCCGCCGACCTCGAGGCCGCCCTGACGGGCAACCTGGCACTCTCCCTGGCCGAGTCGATGATCGTCATCGAGGCGCTGGACAAGGCTGCCTCCCGTTTCCATATCGAACTGGCCCTGGTCAACGAGGATCTCATGCGGGTGGGCCGCATCGTCTGCGAATGGGCGCGCGCCCGCGGCGTGCCCAGCCTGCACCTGGCCCACGGCCTGGCCCTGGCCACGCCCTACACCATCCATGCCGCCCTCCACGCCGACCGCCTCGCGGTGTTCGGCGAACGCGGCGGCGACGGTTACCGCGACATCGGCATTGCCAAGGATCGCATGAGCATCACCGGCAATCCCGCCTGGGATGTCTACGCCGGCCTCAAGCCGAAGAAGGCCGAGATCCGCGAACTCGTCCACGGCAAGTATATGCTGAGGCCGCACTCGCCCATGCTGCTGTTCGGCACTACCTGGGCGGCGCAACTCAACGCCGGTTCCCATGCCGCCGTCTACCGGGAAACCCTGGCGGCCTTCCTTAGCGCCTGCCGCGCGCTCATGGACGCGGGGCGGGACATCAACATCGTCATCAAGGACCGGCCCTCCAATGCCGCCCAGGGCAGGGAAACCGTGGCCCTGCTGGCCGCCGACCTGGGCCTGTCGCCCTGGCACTACGTCTACACCCATGACGACACCAGCCTTCTGGTGACGGCGGCGGACGTGCTGGTGTCGGTGGATTCCAACCTGTCCGTGGAGGCCATGCTGGCCGGCACCCCGGCCATCAATCTGATGCACGAACTGGGCCTGCGCATGGGGCCGAGTTTCGCCTCCGATGCCGGCATCCTCGAAGCCACGCCGGCGGATCTGCCGCTCATGCTGGATCTGGTGCTGTCCGACGCCGAGTTGCGCGATGGCCTGGTGGAACTCATGTCCCTCAAGGCCAGGCATTACAACGCCGGGGTGGACGGCTCGGGCGCCGACCAGGTGGCGCTGCTCATGACCAAGATGGCGCGGCCCGCTCCGCTACCGGTGCCGCGTCCGCGCGGCAATCATGTCTGGGAGCGTTTGTCGCATCTCGAAGACTCCGAATTGATGGGGCTTTATCACGACCGTCCGCGCAGCGATCTGCTCACCCTGATTGCCCATGCGCCGCGCCGTGTTCTGGACATCGGCTGCGCCACCGGCGCCACCGGACAACTCCTGAAACAGCAGCATCCGGATTGCTGGGTGGCCGGAATCGAGCTGTCGTCCCTGGCCGCGGAAAAGGCGCGCGGCCGCATCGATCTGGTGCTGGAGCAGAAGCTGGAAGACGTGGATTTCGCCGCCCACGACATCCAGCCCGGCAGCATCGACACGGTCATCCTCGCCGATGTGCTGGAGCATCTTTACGACCCCTGGAGCGCCTTGCTGCGCTTGCGGCCCCTGCTCAGCGAGGATGCCCAGGTCCTCGCCAGCCTGCCCAACGCGCGCAATCTATGGCTGCTGAACCACCTCGCCAGCGGGCGCTTCCCGTACTCCGCCGAGGGCCTGCTCGACATCACCCATGTCCGCTGGTTCACCCGGGAAGAGATGCTGAAGATGTTCCGGGAAACGGGCTACCAGGTGCTGCGCACCAGCCGCACGCCCACGGCCGGCCTGGAAAACCTGACCCGGCCCCCCGGCAGCACCACGGTGGAGAC
>CAIXFP010000128.1 GCA_903918705.1 uncultured Pseudomonadota bacterium | reverse complement strand
CGAGCCTGGCCAATCGCCGCCTGGCCTTCGATCGCCTGCGCGACCGTGACATGGTCGTCAAGCTGTTCGATGACCTGGGTCCCCGTTTCCAGGCCCGTCCCGGCGGCTATGTGCGCATCCTCAAATTTGGTTTCCGTGTCGGCGACAATGCCCCCATGGCCTTGGTCGAGTTGGTGGACCGCGCTACCGAGGCTGCCGCGGCGGAATAAGCGCTGATCAGCGTGGAGGAAGCCGGCCTTGCGCCGGCTTTTTTGCTTGCGGAGTTGCGATGCTTGTTCTGTTCACCGATTACGGCTGGCAAGACCCCTATGTGGGCCAGATGAAGGCGGTGCTTGCCGTGCGTGCGCCGGGTGTCCCAGTCATAGACCTGTTGCACGCCGTGCCGGATTTCAACTCCCATGCCGGTGCCCATTTGCTGGCCGCCATGTGTCATGACCTGCCTGCCGGGGCTGTAGTGCTGGCCGTGGTTGATCCAGGTGTCGGCGGACCGCGCGATGCTGTCGTGGTGGAGGCGGATGGCCGCTATTACGTCGGACCCGACAACGGTCTTCTTTCCGTGCTGGCGGGCCGCGCGCAGTCCGCGCGCATATGGCGCATTGACTGGCGCCCCCGGGATTTGTCCACCTCCTTTCATGGCCGCGACCTTTTCGCGCCTGTCGCAGCCTGTCTGGCAGCGGGCCCGTTTCCGGCCGACAAGCTCACCGCGCTTGCCGCACTCCATGTGAAATTCGACACGGCTGAACTGCCGCGCATACTTTACATCGATCACTACGGCAATGCCTGGACCGGCATCCGTGGAGAACTGTTTGCGCCGGACGGCCAGTTTGAAGTGAAGGGCTGCGTCCTGCCCTGGCGCCGGGTATTTAGCGAGGCCGCCAAGGACGAACTGTTCTGGCATGTGAACAGTTGCGGACTGGTGGAGCTATCCGTGCCTCGCGCTAGCGCCGCCGCGAAACTGGCGTTGCAGGTGGGTGACCTGGTCAGGCTGGTGGGGGAAAAGGCGGATTTGCTGCATTGATGGGCAGTGCTGTGGCAGATGGCACGCTTACGTCAATTACACGGATTACATCGGCCGCGTGCCTGGTGAAATCGTTTCCGGGCCGCCTTTCCTGGATAATCGCCGACCATGCCCGTTCCCCACCGCGACCCTTCAGGTCTTGTCGACGTCAATCCCCGCCTTTTGGCTGCGCATCTGGTCAATGACGTCCTCCAGGATGGCGTCAGCCTGACTTCCGCCCTGGGCAACCTGCGCCGACTGGCACCCGCGCGTCTGGCCGCCGCCCAGAACCTCGCCTACGGCACATTGCGCCATGCCGGGCAACTGCGCTTTTATCTTTCCGCCCTGTGTGAGCGGCCCCTGAAACCCGTGGCCCTTACCGGACATCTTCTGGTGGGACTGTATGAACTGGAGGCGGGGGAGGCGCCGGCCTATGCCGCCGTGAACGAGACCGTGGCGGCCGTGGCCCTGCGCTACCCGGGGGCCCGCGGCTTCACGAACGCGGTACTGCGCAATTTTCAGCGCCGTCGCGGGGATTTGGAAGCGGCCGCGGCGGCAGACCCGGAGGCCCGCTGGAATTTTCCGCCATGGTGGCTGCGGCGCCTGCAGGCGCAATACCCGGACGACTGGCAGTCCATCGTCGCCGCCCAGAATCAGCATCCGCCCATGACTTTGCGGGTGAATCGGCGCCGTGGCGACATCACGGAATATCTCGCCCGTCTCGCGGCGGCCGGCATCGCGGCGCGCCGGACGGGCGAGTCGGCGCTGACCCTGCAAAATCCCGTGCCGGTGAGCGAACTGCCGGGGTTTTTCGAGGGCCTGGTGTCAGTTCAGGATCTGGGCGCGCAACTGGCCGCGGTCCATCTCGGTGCCCGCGCCGGTGAGCGGGTGCTGGACGCCTGTGCCGCGCCCGGCGGCAAGACCGGGCACCTCCTGGAATGCGCCGATGTCGACCTGGTGGCCCTGGACAGCGACGCCTCGCGTCTGGCGCGGGTGCGGGAAAATCTCGATCGGCTCGGCCTTGCGGCCACCCTGCTGGCGGGTGATGCCGGCGACACGGCGTCCTGGTGGGATGGCCGCCCCTTCGACCGTATCCTGCTGGATGCGCCGTGTACCGCATCCGGCGTGGTGCGCCGCCATGCCGACGGCAAATGGCTGAAGCGCCCCGAGGATGTGCAACAACTGGCACGCCAGCAGCGGCGCCTGCTGGATGCGTTGTGGCCGCTCCTCAAGCCGGCTGGCACAATGCTCTACGCCACATGCAGCCTGTTCCACGAGGAAAACGAGGATCAGGTGGCGGCTTTCCTGGCCCGCCATGGCGACGCCAGCTCCGAATCGGTGGCGGATACCCGCTCAGGCCAGTTGCTCCCCGGAGTGGAGATGGATGGATTCTTTTATGCACGTTTGCTCAAGGCGTAATTTCCTGCGCGCGGCCCTGGCTATGCTGGCGCTGGCCGCCATGCCCGCGCGCGCCGAAGGCATCCAGGCGCAGCAGATCGACGTGCAGCAGCGGGGAGAACTGTTTCATCTGAACGGTGGTTTCGCCATCCAGCTTTCCCCCACCCTGGACGATGCCCTGCGCCGTGGTGTGCAACTTTCCTTCGTGCAGGCGGTGGAAGCGGAACGCGCCCGCGACTGGTGGCTGGCGGAGGGCCTCTCGGATCTCGAACGTAGCGTGCGGCTTTCCTACAACGCCTTGCTGCGCCAGTATTACGTCACGCTCAATGGGGTATCCACCGCCCACGAAAGCCTGGCCGATGCCTTGCGCACGGCGGGCGACCTGCGCGACTGGGCCGTGGTCAGCGTGAAACAGATGAAGCGCCGGGCCGAGTACAAGATCTACATCCGCATGTACCTGGATATTTCGCAGTTGCCGAAACCCCTGCAGGTCAATGCGCTGGCTTCTTCCGGACGTTGGCAACTCGATTCCGGCTGGCAGGAACATACGTTCAAATACTGATGAAAAAGACTCACGGGGCAAGGGGCAAGGGAATCTGGCGCGGGGCAGCCTTGCCCGCCGCCCCCAGTTACGTGTTCCTTGGGTCGGCCCGCCCTCGTCCATGATCTACCTCGTCGCCGGCAGCCTGCTCATCGGTTCGGCCCTGATCGGGCTGCTCGCCGCCGCCGCCGGCAATACCGCCTTCTTCTCCGGCAACCTTCCGCTGCTGCTGGGTATCACCGCGACCGTCGCCGTCGGGCTGGCGGTGCTGATCGCCTATCAGGCCGTCCTGTTGGTGCGGCGCATCCGTGCCGGGGTGTTCGGCGCCAAACTTACCGCCCGCCTGTTTCTCATCATCGGCCTGATGTCCCTGGCACCGGGTCTGGTGGTGTATGGCGTCTCGGTGCAATTCCTGGTGCGCTCTATCGAGACCTGGTTCGACGTGCGCATGGAGAGCGCCCTGGAAGGGGGTCTCGCCCTGGGCCAATCGGCGCTGGAACATATCCAGCGGGAGACGGTAAAAAAGACCGAGCGGCTCGCCCAGCAACTGGGCGACCTGTCCCCCGTCCTGCAGGAAGCGCGCCTGGACGACCTGCGCGAGGCGGCCGGGGTGCAGGAACTGGGCTTGTTCGACGATAACGGCACCCTGATCGGGTTCTCCTCTTCGGATCGATCCAGCCTCATGCCCAAGGCGCCGGAACGCGGCGCCCTCTGGCAGGTGCGTCTGCAACAGACCTGGTCGCGCCTGCAGGCCACGGCGGGCAACGGCATCATGGTGCGGGTGGTGGCGCCGGTGAATATGGCCTCGCTGTCGGTGCGGCCGCGCGTGGTACAGGTTGTGCAGCCCGTGCCGCAGCAATTGGCCCAGGATGCGCAACAGGTGGAGGAGGCTCGCCAGAACTATCAGGAACTGCTGCTCTCGCGCCTGGGGTTGAAGCGCCTGTACGGAATTTCCCTGACCCTGGCTCTGGCCCTGGCCCTGTTTTCCGCCTTCTCCCTGGCCTTCGTCCTCTCCGAGCGCCTGGCCGCGCCCCTGCGCGCCCTGGCCCGCGGCACCCGGGCGGTGGCGCGCGGCGACTTCACCCAGGTGCAGACCGTCACCAGCCGCGATGAACTGGGCATGCTCACCCTGTCCTTCAACCGCATGACCCGGCAACTTTCGGACGCTCGCGCCGCCGCCGAGGAGGGGCGCGACAAACTGCTGGAAGCCAATGCCTACCTGGAAGGCGTGATGTCCAGCGTGACCACCGGCGTGGTCACCCTGGAGCACGATCTCGCCGTGCGCGTGGCCAACCCCGCTGCCGCCGGCATCCTCGGCGTGGACCGCAGCGTCCTGGAAGGCCGTTCCCTGCTCGACTGGGGCACCGAGAATGCCGGCCTGGCCGGATTCACCCGCGACATGGCGCGGCATTTTCATGACAGCCCCACCCATACCTGGCGCGAACAGATCGAATTGGCCACGCCCACCGGAACCCGCATCCTCCTGGCGCGGGGCACCCCCCTGGCCACGGGTGACGCACCCGATTACGTGCTGGTGCTCGATGACGTCACCCAGCTGCTCCAGGCCCAGCGCGATGCCGCCTGGGGCGAGGTGGCGCGGCGCATGGCCCATGAGATCAAGAATCCGCTGACGCCGATCCAGCTTTCCGCCGAGCGACTGGAAGCGAAACTGGCGGACAAGCTGGAAGGTCCCGCCCGGGACACCCTGATACGCGCCACCGCCACCATCGTCGGCCAGGTGGCGGCGATGAAGGGGCTGGTGGACGCCTTCGCGCAATACGCCCGCCTGCCCTCGCCACGCATCGAGCGCCTGGACATCAACGAACTGGTGGGCGAGGTGCTGCACATGTACGAGGGTAGCGTGCGCATCGAACGCCACCTGGCGGAAAACCTGCCGCCGGTGGCGGGGGATCCCGCCCTGCTCGGCCAGGTGCTGGTGAACCTGGTGAAGAATGCCCAGGAGGCGCTGGAGGCGGCCGAAGCGCCGCTGATCACGGTGACTACGGCACTGCACGGGAGTCATGTAAGCTTGTGCGTCCAGGACAACGGCCATGGCTTTCCCGATGAACTGTGGGGCCGCATGTTCGAGCCTTATGTCACCAGCAAGCCCAAGGGGACCGGACTGGGCCTGCCGGTGGTGAAGAAGATCGTGGAAGAGCATCACGGCAGCATTGCGGTGGACAATCCGGAAGCGGGTGGCGCGCGCGTTTGCGTCAGCCTGCCGTCACTGATAGACGAGGAAAAACAACATGTCTGAAATTCTGGTGGTGGACGACGAACCCGGCATCCGCGAGCTGATGCGCGAGATACTGGAAGAAGAGGGTTACGAAGTGCGCATGGCCGAGAACGGCACCCGCGCCCGGGCCGCCCTCGATGACAGGGTGCCGGACCTGGTGCTGCTGGACATCTGGATGCCCGATGTGGATGGCGTGACCCTGCTCAAGGAATGGCGCACCCAGGGGCGGCTGACCATGCCGGTGGTGATGATGTCGGGCCATGGCACGGTGCATACCGCGGTGGAGGCCACCCGCCTGGGAGCCTTCGACTACCTGGAAAAACCCATCGCCTACAAGCAGTTGCTGGAGACGGTGAAGAAGGCCCTGGCCTCGCGCAAGGCCTTGCCCACCACCAGCGGCACCCTGGAGGAACTCGGCGGCGGCGAGCGCGTCAAGCGCCTGGCGCAGCGTCTCGGATTGGCCGCCAGTGCCGGCTTGCCGGTGCTGTTGCTGGCGGAGGCGGGCACCGGGGAAGAAGTGGTGGCGCGCTTCCTCACCCCGCCCGGAGCCTCCCTGGTGCGCGTGGACGACTCGAACGAGTTGGCCAACCACCCCACCGACCTGCTGGCCCGCGCCAAAGGAGGCCTGGTATTGGTGCCGGACGTGGCGGCACTCTCGGTCATGCAGCAGCGCGGGCTGATCCTCCTGATCGCGCGCCGTGCCGAATTCGCCGCTCGGGTGGTGGTGGTGAGCCGGGAAGATCCCGCGCGCGCCCTCAAGGAAGGCCGCATGACCCCGGAGTTGCACGAACTGCTGGCCCACGCGGTGGTGGACCTGCCGCCCCTGCGCGATCGCCGCGAGGATATTTCCGGCCTGGCCGCCCGCGCCCTGGAAGCGGCCTGCCTGCGACTGCGCCAGCCGCCGCGAAAATTCAGCGAGGAAGCACTGATCCGGCTGGCGGAGCATGACTGGCCGGGCAATCTGGCGGAACTGGAAACCCTGGCGGGGCGGATCGCCCTGGACGGCAGCGCCGGTCCGATTCCTCTGGAATCGATCGATGCCGCACTCGGGCCCCGTCCCGGCAAGGAAAAAACTGGCATCGATCTGATGCTGGATCTGCCATTGAAAGACGCTCGCGACGCCTTCGAAAAAGCCTATCTCGAAGCCCTGCTTGCGGAATGCGACTGGGGCATGAGCCGCGCCGCCGACCGGGCCGGGCTCGATCGCACCAACTTGTACCGCAAGGTCAAGCAACTGGGGATCGAGGCGCCGGGGAAAGAGAAAGCGTAGGTCGGGTTAGCGGTTTAGCGCGTTACCCGACGTATCCGGCGGATTGTCGGGTAACGGCGCAAATAACCGCGCCGGACCCGGCCTACGCGTTAACACATGACACAACCATGAAAATCATCATCCTCGGTGCCGGCCAGGTCGGCTCCAACCTGGCGGAACATCTGGTGCGGGAAGGCAATGACCTGACCGTGGTGGATCTGGACGCGGAAAAGCTTCTGGCCCTGCAGGATCGCTTCGATCTGCGCACGGTCTGCGGCCAGGCCTCGCATCCCTCCATCCTGAAGCAGGCCGGTGCCGACGACGCCGACATGCTGATCGCGGTGACCCTCAACGACGAGACCAACATCGTCGCCTGCAAACTGTGCAGCGCCCTGTTCAACATCCCCACCAAGATCGCCCGGATCCGCGCCCTTGACTACATGAAGCATCCGAAGTTGTTCGACGCGGAACACTTCGGCGTCGACCACGTCATCGCCCCGGAGCAGGAAATCACCGACTACCTGCGCAAGCTGATCGACTACCCGGAAGCGCTGCAGGTGGTGGATTTTGCCGGCGGCCGCATCCGACTGGTGGCGGTCAAGGCTCAGGGCGGTTTCATGGTGGGGCACGCCCTGAAGCATCTGCGCGAGCATTTGCACCTGATGTTCCGCGAGCACCCCGACCTCAAGGGCCAGATGGATGCCCGGGTCGCGGCCATCTATCGGCAGGATCGGGCCATCCTGCCGCAGGGTGACACCGTGGTGGAGGAGGGCGACGAGGTGTTCTTCCTGGCCGCCACCGGCAACATTCGCGCGGTGATGAAGGAGATGCGCCGCGGCGACCAGCATGTGCGCCGGGTGATCATCGCCGGCGGCGGCAACATCGGCCGGCGCCTGGCCATGAGCCTGGAAGCGGACTATCACGTCAAGCTGATCGACCACAACAAGAAGAATACCGAGATCCTTGCGGAAAAATTGCCGAAAACCCTGGTGCTTCACGGCGACGCCACCGACGAGGATCTGCT
>CAIXFP010000127.1 GCA_903918705.1 uncultured Pseudomonadota bacterium | reverse complement strand
GGTGGTCAGCACCGTGGCGCCGAAGTGCAGCGGCCCGAGGTGAAAGGCCAGCAGTTCGAGGAATTCCGGTTTACCCATTTAACGTGAATGTCGCGGTAGCGACGCTAGAAGCCCCTCTCTCCCGCAGGCGGGGGGGTGGGGGGGATTTAGCTGAGACCGGCTCCGGCAACCGTTCTCAAATCCCCCCTAACCCCCCTTTGATAAAGGGGGGAACCAACCCCATCACCCTCTGCCCATGACCAGCCACCTCGACCTCTCCCTGCGCTCCCGATCCATGCTGGCGGTGCTGATCGCCCAGTTCCTCTCCGCCTTCGGCGACAACGCCCTGCTCATCACCGCCATCGGCCTGGTGAAGACGCAAGGCCACCCGGACTGGATTCCGCTGTTACAGGCCGCTTTCGTGGTGCCCTTCATCCTTCTGGCGCCCTTCGTCGGCGCCCTGGCGGATACCTTCCCCAAGGGCCGGGTGATGCTCGCGGCCAACGCCTTGAAGCTGGCCGCCGCCGTGACCATGGCGGCGGGGCTGCAACCACTCCTCTGCTACGGTCTGGCCGGCCTCGGGGCGGCAGCCTATTCACCGGCCAAGTACGGCATCCTCTCCCAGATGTTCGGTGCGGAAAAACTGGTGAAGGCCAATGGCCTGCTGGAGGGTTCCACCATCGTCGCCATCCTGTTGGGCGTGCTGGCAGGCGGCTGGCTGGCGGACCACGGCCTCAACCTGGCCTTTGCCGGAGTGGTCGCGGTCTACGCCCTGGCCGCCGCCGTCAACCTGCTGATTCCAAGGTTTCCTGCGGAACACGCCCTGGAGCGGTTTGATGCGTCCGCTCTATTGCGCGAATTCCTGGCCGGCCTCGCCACCCTCTGGCGCGACCGCGACGCCCGCTTCAGCCTGCTCGGCACCAGCGTGTTCTGGGGCACCGGCTCCACCCTGCGACTGCTCCTGTTCGTCTGGGTGCCGGTGGCCCTGGGGCTGACCAGCAACCAGATGCCGGCCAACCTGATGGGGGTGGTATCCGTCGGCATCGTCGTCGGTGCAGGCCTGGCCGGGGCGCTGGTGAAACTGGAGCAGGTGAACCGCGCCCTGCTCGGAGGCCTGCTGCTGGGGCCGCTGGTGCTGCTGTTCGCGCAACAGACCGCGCTGCTGCCGGCAGCCTTGCTGCTGATGGGTATCGGCGCGACGGGCGGTTTCTTCGTGGTGCCCCTCAACGCCCTGCTGCAGGAGCGTGGCCACCACAGCATCGGCGCCGGCCGTGCCCTGGCGCTGCAGAATCTCTGGGAGAACCTGGCCATGCTGGGCTTCGTCGGCGCCTATGCGCTGCTGGAGCACCTGCCGGTGGTGAAGGTGGCAAGCGGCTTCGGTGCCATAGTGCTGTTAGGGATCGCAGCCCTGGCGTGGGGCCGCCGGGTTCGATCGCAGGGATGAAAGGAAAGAGGTGATGACGGTGAAATCGTTTTGGTTATTGGTTCTGGCGCTGTTCCTCGGGGGCTGTGCCTCCTGGCTGCCGCAGGGGCAGCAGAAACAAAACGGCAGCGTGGTGGATTACCTGTATGGCAGCAAGGTCGAGCCGGTCGCCCTGAAGCCGGAAACAGCGACCCTGAAGCTGCCGGTACGGGTCGGCCTGGCCTTCGTGCCCTCGGCGGGCTGGAACCAGAACGTACCGGAGGCCGAGCAGATGCGCATGCTGAACAGGGTGAAGGAGGCCTTCAGCCAGCGCCCGTTCATCGCCGCCATCGAAATCATTCCCAATGCCTACCTGCGCCCAGGCGGCGGCTTCGCCAACCTGGAGCAGGCGGCGCGCATGTTCAACGTCGACGTGGTGGCACTGCTGTCCTACGACCAGATCCAGTTCAACGACAGCAACGCCCTATCGGTGCTCTACTGGACCCTCGTCGGCGCCTACGTGGTGCACGGCGACCAGTACGACATCCACACCATGCTGGAAGCCGCGGTGTTCGACGTGGCGAGCCACAAACTGCTGTTTCGCGCCCCCGGCACCTCCAATGTGAAAGGCAGCGCGGCCCTGGCGACCTTCACCGAACGTTCCCGCGCCGCCCGGCTGGATGGCTTCAATCAGGCCCTGGACGAACTGATCCCCAACCTGCGGAAGGAACTGGACGGCTTCAGGCAACGGGTGAAGTCGGACACCACGGTACGGATCGAGAACCGGCCCGGCTACAGTGGCGGCGGCGACCTCGGCTGGTTCGGGATGCTGGCGGCGCTGGCGGCACTGGCGGGAGTCCGGCGTGTTTGTCCGGCGTGACTGGATCGGGCTGGCCCTGCTCTGCCTGCTGCCCACACTGCTTCCGGCGGCTGGACAGGACTGGCTGGAGTACCGCCGCGCGGCCATTCTTTCCGGGGAAATCTGGCGCCTGTGGAGCGGCCACTGCGTCCACTATTCAGCCCCGCACGCCTTGCGGGATGGTCTGGCGGCCGCGGCCCTGGCCCTGGCATTGCGGGACGAGAGAACGCTCTGGCGCCTGGCCCTGATCGCCCCCGCCATCAGCCTGGTACTGCTTCTGATGGTCCCGGACATGGCGGTATATCGGGGCGCGTCCGGACTCGATCTGGCCCTGGCCGGCATGCTGTTGCGCCACCTCGCGTTACAGCAGCCGGCCTGGCGGCCCGGCCTCCACGCCGTGATGGCGGTCCTGCTGGGAAAGATGCTGGCGGACGCTCTGGGCCTGGACGTGGCCTTGACCAGCCTGCCGCCCGGCGTGCACGTCGCCTGGCAGGCACATGCCGCCGGACTGACCCTGGGCTGGCTGTCTGGACGGACGCCGCCCAGTCAGCGACCGCGCTGCTGCCTGAGTTTCTGGTTGTTCCTGGCGCGAAAGAAACCATGAAGCTCGTGGAACGGCACCGGCTTGCCGTAGATCGGCACGTCCGGCGGCAACTCGCCCCGCCGTGCGATTTCCTCGCGGTTCATGCTGCTGACCACGATGATGTCGGTGTGGAGCAGGGCGGGATTTCCATGCAGGGCGCGGACCAGTTCGAAGCCATCCATGCCGGGCATGATCAGGTCGATGATGAGCACGTCCGGCACCCGCTGTCCCACCACCATAAGGGCATCGAAACCATTTCCGACGATCTCGATGGTGAGGGGCAAGCCCCAGGCTTCCATGGTCTTGCGATAGATTTTCTGGAGAAAAACGTCATCTTCCGCGATCAGGACCGACAGTCCGGCCTCACTCTGCGCCGGCGATACCTGTGCGCTGCCGCGCTTGGCGATCAGGGCCTGGACCGATTCGCGTTTGATGCGGCGGTGGCCACCCGAAGTCTTCCAGGCGTCGAGCACCCCCTCCTCCACCATGTTCTGGACTGTGCCGAGGGAGACTCCCAGCAATTTTGCTGCTTGCGAGGTACTGCAATAAGGGTCGTTGGATTCGGGAATGGTCGGTTCCATACAGATCACCAAAGTTGTCGTATTTATCAAAAGCGCGACGAGTATAGCTGGATCAGGCCCGGAACGGCCAATGAAAAGGATGGCTGATGCCACCGGCATCACACCAAACCGCGCCACTGGACTCGGTCCAGGTCTTCTCCATAGGCAGGAATTGGGAGTAGTCTTCCAGGGTTTTCAATGACACTCCCGGGAGCACCATGTCACGACGCGCCATCGCCATCGCATTGCTCTGTTTCTCTTCCCTGACCCAGGCTGAATCTCCCACCGCCAAGGATAACCGTAACGCCATACAGGTCAGCCCGAGCGAACGTAACCAGGTGCTGTTCGAAATGCGCGACTTCCTGCATGACCTTTTCAACATGCACAACGCGCTGGCCAACAAGGATATGCAGGGGGTCGCCACGGCCACCAAACCGATGGCCGGTCTCCTGGATCGCTTGCCCGCCAAGTTGAGGGAACGCCTGCCGGAGGAATTTACCCAGATGGCGCTGGGCATGAACGAGGCGCTCAAGGTCATGGCGCGAGATGCGGAAACTCGTGGCGACATGAGCCTGACAGAAAGCCAGATGGCGGAACTGATGACCTACTGTTCCGGCTGCCATGACACCTTTCGCTTCGAAGTCACACCGGCCCGCCTGCGACGCTGAGCCGGGTTAAAGCGCCCGGGGACGCTCCACGAAATAGCCCTGCGCGGCGTGGACGCCGAGGCTGCCCAGGCTGTTCCATTCCTCCCCGCATTCCACCCACTGCGCGATGACCGGCACTTCCAGCACCTTGGCCACCGCGGCCAGGGAACGAATGAAAAAGCGGTTGTCCGGACGTAGATGGAGATCGTGCACAACGCTGCCGTCGAGCTTGAGATAGGCGGGCAACACGCTTTCCAGGTAACCGAAAGCGCCATGGCGCGCGGCGAAACGGTCGATGGCGATGTCGCTGCCCCGCTCGCGCAGCAATTTGGCCAATTCCACGATTTCACCGGTGTGGCTGGCCACCGCCAGTTCATCCACCTCGAACACCAGGCGTCGGGCCAGTTCCGGTTGCGCCGCCAATAGTCCGTTCAGCCAGACGACGAACCGCGGCGAGGTGGCGGCCTGCGCCGACAGATTGAGCGACCAGCGCCCAGCCGGCGCGGCATCGCTGAGCAAGCGCAACAGGGCGATCTGAACCACGGCGCGATCGAGTTCCTCGGCCAATCCCAGGCGCTCCGCCACCGGCGCGAAACGTCCCGCCGAAAGCATGGAACCATCGTCGGCAATGGCCTGGACGGTAATTTCCCGTCCGAAATCGGCGCCATCGGCCAGGGTTTGCATGGCTTGTCCGAGCAATCGCAGGCGGCCCTCGTCGAGTACCCCCTTGAGCAAGGCACGCCAGGCCTGGGCACCAAGTTCCTTGTCGGAGGACGCGGACATCTGGACCACCAGACTGTTGGGCCCCTGGGCATGGGCCGCGGCCAGCGCCGAGTCGGCGGCGGCCAGCATGTCGCCAAGGTGGCGTTCACGGTCGAAGGCGGCGCCCCCCAGGCCATAGCCATGCTCGTGCAACTCCGGATCGCCCTCCGCGACCCGGGCCAGCATCGAACGTATCGTTTCCGCCCAGGCAGTGGCTTCGCCGCCGGAGAGGCCCTCTGCCAGCAGGGCGAAGGCGGCGCCGTCGAGGCGGGCAATGAAAACCCCTTTCCCGGCGGCGGCCACCAGGGACTCTGCGGTTTCCCGCAACAAGGCATCGCCGTGGGCATAACCGCGGGTTTCGTTCAATTCGCGAAAACCATTGATCTCCACCATCAACAACAAGCCGAACGGTTGCTCATCGGCACTGCGCAACAAGTGCGCCGCGCGATCCTCCAGCGCACGCCGGTTGGGCAATCCGGTCAGGCTGTCCTGGTAGGCGTCGCGCTGGGCACTGGCCAGCGCCCCCGCCTGTTCCTCGAATGCGGTGCGCAATTTCCCGGTCATGCGATTGAGCGCGGCCACCACCGTGACCAGTTCTCGCACCTTCGGAATCTGGGCGATTTCGCGGAATATCCGCTGTCCGATCTGTCCCGCCTGGACCTCGATGGCACGCAACGGCGCCAGGATCGCCCGCAGGACCAGCCAAAGGAATGCTAAAGAAAGCACGAACGTGGCCGTAAACAACAGTAGTAGCCAGCGCCCCACCTGCCAGAGCTCGTTATAGGCATGGCCGGGGTGGCTCTTCACCACCACCCGTCCCATCTGCCTCCAACCGGAAGTGATCAGCGACTCGCCCGAGGGCACCGCCAGCGGCACGGCGCGTGCGAACCAGGACGGGACGCCCTCCAGCGTGGGGGCCAGAGTACGAACCAGGAGTGTGTTTCCGTGTATGTCGACGACCCGAATCTCGCTGTAATAGCCGCGGTCATACAAGGCATCCACGGTGCTCGCCACCAGCAACGGATCGCCGCTCTGCATGGCCGGGGCCAGGGAAAGTCCGAGGGACGTGGCCGCGTCCTGGGCGTGGGAAGCCAGTTGCGTGGCGACATAGGCCCGGGTTTGCTGGAAACTCACTCCCAGTGCCCCCAGCAAGGCCAGCAGGAACAGTAGCGACACGCCGACGAACAATTGATGCGAAAGTCTCATCGTTTTTTCTCCCACTACCGCTCGTTGCGACGGCACGCCATGCTGCTGGCGGCCCTGGTGGCCGGCACGGCCCTGGCCGCCCTGTCAGACATGCCGCCGCGCCTGATCGAGGACATGACCGCGCAGTTCGGCCCCCTGGTTCCGGCCCGCCTCGGCGCCTGGCGCAAACACCTGCTGCACCCGGAGGAAAGTGTGGAGGCCCGTCTCGCCGGCAGCAACCGATTCTTTAATGCCATCCCCTACATGAGCGACATGGATCACTGGAAAGTCGAAGACTACTGGGCCACTCCGGTGGAAACCGTCGCCAGCCAGGGGGGCGATTGCGAGGATTATGCCATCGGCAAGTATTTCTCCCTGAAGGAACGCGGCATTCCTGTCGAGAAACTGCGCATCGCCTACGTGCGCCACCTGCGACTCAAGCAGCCGCACATGGTCCTGGTGTATTACCCGCAACCCGACGCCGACCCTCTGGTACTGGACAACACCGACCCGGAGATCAAGCCGGCTTCGCGCCGCCCCGATCTGGTCCCCGTCTACAGCTTCAACGATGACGACGTATGGACGGAAAGGAGCGGCGGCCACAGCGTCGGCTCGCCGCGCCAGATCCGCCTCTGGAGCGGCATGCTGGCACGGATGCGGCGGGAATACGAACCGTGAGCGTGGATCAGAACAATCTGATCGCCTGGAGCCAGAAACGCCCATCGCTGTCCGGTTCCGATACCGCCGCTTCCTGGCCCAATTTCCGGGCATAGTCGGCACGCAAGGTCCAATTGTCCCTGGCCCGGTAGACCAGGCCCAGGCTGATCGATGACAGATGCCTGATGCTGTCCCCCGTATAACTCGCCCAGACATCATGGGCCAGCCAGGAAACGCCGTAATCCACGTTCAACAGAAGCTCCAGCGACCCGCCAGCCATGGGCTCCAGGGCGCGGCGCACTTCAAGATTGAGCATATGCACGTCGTCGCCGGCCGCTTCCGACTGCGGATAAGCGCGCACCCCGCTGGGGCCGCCCAGCGACATTTTTTCCGAGGAATCCAGATTCTTCGAAGCCAACTGACCTGAATACGCAACGCTGATCTGATAGTCGGCGTTCAGTTGCCGCTGCAGGCTGCCATTTACGACGAGCTTGTTGAAACCGCCGCGGGTTTCCGCAACGGAATCGGGAGCGCTCAGATTTCCCGCGTAGAAGGGAGCGCTCAGATTTCCCGCGTAGAACATGGCGGAAAACGTCGTATTGCCGTATCCGGCGACATGGTCGCCGAGTAGCCCGAATAGCACGGCACGGGAATGCTTGGTGCTGTCGTCGAGGAGGATAATATCGTGCAAGTGCTTGTAATCGATACCAAAGCGGGCTCGCAGGTTGGTTTGCAACGAGCGCATGAGGGTATGGGCCAGGGTGACTCCCAGATTCCGGGCGGTACCATTCGAACCCAAACTGGCGAATTCCTTGCCCAGGCTGTAGTCGGCCTGGGTCACGGATAATTCCAGAATGTCGCCGTCGTAACCCAGGGGACGTTGATACCCGATCTGCCCATAGGCCAGGCCTCTGCCGCTGCTCAGCAGGCGCGCGGAAATGCGATCTCCGATACCGCCGGGATTGTTGAAGGCGAGGCTGCCGCCGAGTCGGTATCGGCCGGTATAGCGGCTGCCGGCATTGTCGAATTCCAGGCTGGCCTCGCGGGGCTTGCCGTCACGCAATTCCATCACCAGGTCCGAGGTACCCACCGTCTTCCCCGGACGCAAGGTGCTGGCCGCTTCGATCCCGGGCAGATCGTTGGCCAGCAGCGTGGCGCGCGTCACGGCGCGGCCGGTGATGGCGTTGCCGGGATGGAGCGTATGCACCAGTGCGTTGGCAGGACCATCGCGCAGCCCACTCTGGTTGCGCACGAGAATTTCGCCGAAATAGCCTTCCAGCACCGCAATTTCCACGATCCCGTCGCGAATATCCTGGGCCGGGATATACGCGCGGGCCAGCATGCAATCGTGGTCGCGGTAATAACGGGTGATGCGCTGCACGGCGGTATCCAGTTCATGCAGGGTCACTTCTCTGCCGATGACGTCCCGCAGCAGCGCGTCCAGGGTCGCGACGGGATAGATCGTGGCGCCGCTGATCCTGACACTACGTAAGGGAATGCGTATTTTTTCCCCGCCGGCCATGGCGGGACGAGCCACATCCTCCCGTTGCGGCATGGCCGGCAGGGTGGCCGGAGCCACGGGAAGGGGAGGAATGGTTTCCAGTATCTGGCCGGCGTTGGGAACGCCAGGGGCGGAATAGGCGACCGAGGCAATCAGCGGGGAGAACGCAACCAACCACCCCAGGAAGAAAGCGCGCGCCACACCACCGCCAGGCATATCGAGCGGTCTGTTGAATCCCGGCAGGGCGAAGGGCTTACCCCTCATTGAGCGACTCGTTCATCCTCATTATCAGGATCGGATTGTATCCCATTGTTTATTCATGGCCCGTGATGTAAAGCATGCCCCATGCCACAGCATGCAGAGCCAACGCCAGCCGTTATTCAGCGGCATAGCCATGGATGCAAGCCAATTGCTGCGGGAGGCACCTCGGAGTAGCGATGGTCGTGGCAAGACGATACGTCGAGTTCTCGACGACATTGTCCAGAATCCGTCGAACGCGCTACGACCCAATCCGCCGACCTGGCGGGAGTTTCGGATGACGGCGTTGCGATGGTGGGCTGGCACGGGCTCCACCGACCGCCCTTTTCCCTGGCCGTGCTGAACCGCCGTCTCAGAAAACCCCGCGGGTGCGGCGCGCACGGGCGAGTTTGCAGGCCAGACCAAGGTGCCGGCCGTGGCGCACATAAGCGAAACTCATGATTACCAGGGAATTGGATAAGCCTTTGCTTATAATTCAGCGATGCTGCATCTGACCCTGCGCCAACTCCAGGTTTTTGAATCCGTCGCCCGCCACCTCTCCCTGTCGCGCGCCGCGGAGGAACTGCATCTGTCGCAACCGGGCGTGTCCATGCAGTTGAAGAAACTGGCGGAAGCCGTTGGCCATCCGCTGCTGGAGCAGACCAGCAAGAAGGTGAAACTTACGGAGCAGGGCCAGGAACTGGTGGTCGCCGCGCGCGAGGTACTCGGCTCGGTGAAGCGCTACGAACTGTCCCTGGTGGCGCGTCGGGGGCTGGCCGGCGGGACGCTGCGCATCGTCGCCATCACCACCGCAGCCTATTTCGTGCCACGCCTGTTGGGGGAGTTCTCCAACCGCCATCCCGGGGTCAAGATCAGCCTGCGGGTCACCAACCGGGAACAGGTGCTGGAAAGCCTGGCGGCCGGCCTGGACGACCTCTTCATCCTCGGACAACCGCCCGAAGGCCTGGCGGTGACCGCCATACCGTTTCTGGAAAACCCCCTGGTGGTCCTCGCCTCGCCGGAGCATCCCCTGGCCAGCAAGAAAGCCATTCCCCTGGCCAGCCTGGCCGCTGAATCCTGGCTGCTGCGGGAGCCCGGATCCGGTACCCGCAAGGCGGTGGAACGCCTGTTCGCGGAGCAGGGCTTCAAGATCACGCCCTGCATGGAACTGGGCAGCATCGAGGCGATCAAGCAGGCGGTGCTGGCGGGCCTGGGCATTTCCGTCTTGTCGCGCCACGCCCTGGCCCTGCACGCGCCGGACCAGTTCGCCATCCTGGACGCCGTCGGCTTCCCCATCCTGCGCCAGTGGTATGCGGTCCACCCCGCCGGCCGCCAGCGCAGTGTGGTCGCCAGCACCTTTCTCGACTTTCTCCTATCCGAGGGAACCAAGCCATGAGCGCTTCCGACAAATCCCGTCCGCCGCGTAGACAAGACAAGGACACCGGCTCGCACGCGAAGCACCGGCAGGAACGCAGCGGCTTTTCGGGCAAGCCCGCCCCCGCCGCCGGACCCCTGGCTGCCCTGGCCGCCGCCCTCGACATCCTGGACCAAGTGCTCACCTTCGAGCGGCCGGCCGATGCGGTGCTCTCTTACCACTTCCGCAACGAGCACAACCTGGGCAGCCACGACCGCGCCTTCATCGCCGAAGCCATCTACGGCGTGCTGCGCCGCTTGCGCGGGCTCAGGTCCATCGCTGCCCCCGCCACCCCTCGCCGCCTGCTCCTGGCCTGGTTGGCGCGGCACGGCGGCATCAACATGCGCCAGTTCGAGGGCGTGGTGAAGGACGACGAACTAACCTGGCTGAAAGAAATGAAAGCCGCCGACCTGGGTGAGCAACCGGAAGCCGTGCGCCTGGATTTGCCCGACTGGCTCTACGAGCGTCTGCGCGCCCGCCACGGCGAGGATCTGCCCGCCCTGTGCGACGCCCTCAACCGCCCCGCCCCCCTGGACCTGCGGGTCAACACCGTGAAAATGGCGCGGGATGACGTATTGAAAATGTTCGCCGTCGAAGGCATCGCCGCCGAGGCGACCCCGTTCTCGCCCCTGGGTTTGCGCATGCAGGGCAAGCCGGCGCTGCAGAAACATCCGCTGTTCATCGAGGGCGGCGTCGAGGTGCAGGACGAGGGCAGCCAGTTGCTCGGCCTGCTCCTGGCACCGAAACGCGGCGAAATGGTGTGCGACTTCTGCGCCGGCGCCGGCGGCAAGACCCTGGCCCTGGGCGCCCTCATGGCCAATAGCGGGCGCCTTTACGCCTACGACGTCTCGGAAAAGCGCCTCAACAACCTGAAGCCGCGCCTCGCCCGCTCCGGCCTGTCCAACGTGCACCCGCAGCTCATCGCCCACGAGCGGGATGAACGCATCAAGCGTCTGAGCGGCAAGATCGACCGGGTGTTGATCGATGCACCCTGCTCCGGCCTGGGCACCTTGCGCCGCAACCCTGATTTGAAATGGCGCCAAAGCCCCAAGGCGGTCGCCGAGTTG
>CAIXFP010000126.1 GCA_903918705.1 uncultured Pseudomonadota bacterium | reverse complement strand
GTTGCCCTGATCGACCTGCAACTGGCACGCCAGGCCGGGGCGGACGGGGTGGCCGCGATTCCCGTGGGCGCGGGAAGCGCGCGCGGAATTCTGCTGGTGTGCGGCGACCGCGAGGCCCTGACCGACATCGCCGCCCACCCGGAGCACTACGCTCGCCTGGGCGAACGGGCGGGACGCCGTGACCCGGGCGCGGCCGCTGCAACCGAGGCGGGCGATGCCCCTCTCCTGGGTGGGCGTGTACGCCGCGCAGCCCATGAGATCAACAATCCGTTGGGCATCATCAAAAACTACCTGGCCATTCTCAAGATCAAGTTGGGCGACGCCACCCCCATTACCGACGAACTGCGCATCATTCACGAGGAACTCGACCGCATCGTGCGCATCGTGCGTGCCCTGGCCCATGACGGCGACGATCTGGCCGAACTCGCGGAAGCCACCGACATCGCCATGCTGGCCGAGGATCTGATCAAGGTCACCGCGCCCACCTGGCAACTGCGCGGCATCCAGGTGGCCCAGCAGTCCGTCAAGGGGCTGCCGCGTCTGAATTGCGACCGCGACAAGCTCCAGCAGATCCTGCTCAACCTGCTCCTCAACGCCCTCGAAGCCACCCCCGACGGCGGCACGGTGCGACTGGAAACGGCTCAGGTCACCAACCACAAGCGCGAGCGCTTCATCGAATTGCAGATCAGCGACTCCGGCCCGGGCATTCCCCCGGAACGGGTGGAACAGTTGTTCGACCCGGTGGCCAGCGAGAAGGGCGACAGCCATCAAGGCATCGGCCTGACTATCGTAAAAACCCTGACGGAAAACATGAACGGCAGCATTACTTTCAAGACAGGCGCTTCCGGCACCACCTTCCAGTTATTATTTCCCCTGGGATAGCCAAAAGTCCTATGGCATATCCGGGATGAAACCTACTCTACTGGACTGCACATGCCACTTATAGCCGATGGCCCGACCGATTTGGTCAGCCTGCTCATCGTCGAAGACGAACCGCGCTACCTGGACAGCACGCGACAACTGCTGGCTCCCCACCTCGGGCGGATCGATACCGCAATGAATGGGGTGCAAGCACTGGCCTGGCTATCTCGGCACCATTACGACCTGGTATTGCTCGACCTACACCTGCCCGACACCACGGGCCATGCCCTGATGGCGCATCTTCGCGAACAGCAACCCGCCAGCCGCGTCATCGTCATGAGCGGCGACAGCCGGATCGAATCAGCCATCCACAGCATCCGGCTGGGCTCCTACGATTACCTGCGCAAGCCCTGCGAGCCGGAAGAGTTGATCAAGACCGTGCGTAACGCCGCCCACAAGGTCGTGCTGGAGCAGGCAAACCAGCTCATGCGGGAGCAGATCGAACAGTCCGAGGAATGGCACCGGCTGCTGGTCAACACCTCGCCGGACGTGATTTACACCCTGGACCGCGACAGCCGCTTCACCTTTCTCAACGAGAGCATCGGTCGCATTCTGGGCTATCTCCCGCAGGAACTGGTGGGCAAGAGCTACGAGGTACTGGTCCCGGAACTTGAGCTCGAGCGCGCGCGCTATCGCTTGAACGAGCGCCGCAATGGCAACCGCGCCACGCGCAACCTGGAATTGCGCCTGAAGCGCAAGGAAAGCCCGCTCACGCCGAATCACGAGGCCACCGTGACGGTGGAAATCTCCGCCACCGGCATGTACCGCCCCCAGCCCGACGGCAGCGGCGAGTTCCTCGGCACCCACGGCGTCGCGCGTGACATCAGCGCGCGCAAGCAGGCGGAAGCGACCATTACCTTCCAGGCCCACCACGATCTGCTTACAGGCCTGCCCAATCGCTCCCTGTTCAACGATCGCGTGACCCAGGCCATCGCCCAGGCGCGCCGCCACGGCCAGTCCCTGGCCATCATGTTCCTGGACATGGACCGCTTCAAGCTGGTGAACGACACCTTGGGCCACCTGGTGGGCGATGGACTGCTCCAGGGCATGTCGCAACGCCTGCGCGATTGCCTGCGCGAGGGCGACACCCTGGCGCGTATCGGTGGCGACGAGTTCATGCTGCTGTTGCCCCTGGTCCGCTCCCGCGACAACGCGGCCTTCATCGCCCAGAAAATCCTCGCATCCCTTAAACATCCATTCCATATCGACGGCCACGAAATCTACTCCGGCATGAGCATAGGCATCTCGGTATTTCCGGAGGATGGCGACAACCTGGAAACCTTGTCCAAGCACGCCGATCTGGCGATGTATCACGCCAAGGACCACGGCCGGAACGACTTCCGCTTTTTCACCCACGAACTGCACCGCACCCTCAGCGGCCGCCTGGCGGTGGAGAACGACATGCGCCGCGGCATCCAGCGGGGCGAATTCGAGATGTACTACCAGCCCCAGGTGGACATCCAGAGCCAGCGCATCAGTGGCATGGAGGCACTGATCCGTTGGCATCACCCGGAACGGGGCTTGGTCGCGCCCGGCGATTTCATCCCTATCGCCGAGGAATGCGGGCTCATCACGCCGATCAGCAAATGGGTGCTGGATGTCGCCTGCAAACAGGCCAAGGTCTGGCGCGCGGCGGGCATGGCACCGATTTCCATGGGCGTGAATCTGTCCACGCGGGAGATCGAGCACCCGCATTTTGTCGATAACTTCATCAAGTCCCTGAACAACCACGGCATCGACGGGAAAGGCATCGAGATCGAGATCACCGAGAGCACGCTGATGCGCGACATGGACGGCGCCATCGAGAAACTGCGCCGCCTGGCGGAGCTAGGAGTGAAAATCTCCATCGACGACTTCGGAACCGGCTATTCCTCCTTGTCCTACCTCAAGAAATTGCCGGTGCACACTCTCAAGATCGACCGCAGCTTCATCCAGGATCTGGTGGCTTCCAGCAACGGCGGCACGATCGTGGCGGGTATCACCGCCATGGCCAAAGGGCTGAAGTTGAACGTGGTGGCCGAGGGAGTGGAAACCCACACCCAGCTCGACTACCTGGAATCCATCGGATGCGACGCCTACCAGGGCTATCTGTTCAGCCAGCCGGTGGCCGTGGACAACGCAACGAAACTGCTGCGGGCGAGCTGAAAGGAAGCGAGTACAACGACCGCGTTTCTCATTTTCCCAGTAGCCCGTGCAACTGCCCGCGGCTGGTGGGATAGTCTTCCTTGTCGAGGAAGTCCTGGACCAGGAATTTTTCCATGCGCGGATACAGCGCGATAGCTTCGTCCAGATGGGCGTCGTTGCCGCGCTGGTAGGCACCGATGGTGATCAGGTCGCGGCTGCGCTGGAAGCTGGCGTACAGGCTCTTGAAACGGCGCACCCGATCCATCTCCTCCTTGTTCAACAACTCGGTGATGGCCCGGGATATCGAAGCCTCGATGTCGATGGCGGGATAGTGGCCCGCGTCGGCGAGCTGGCGCGACAACACGATGTGGCCGTCGAGGATGGCGCGGGCGGCGTCCGCCACCGGATCCTGCTGGTCATCGCCCTCCATCAGCACGGTGTAGAAGGCGGTGATGGAACCGCCGCTGGAGCGGCCGTTGCCGGCGCGTTCCACCAGT
>CAIXFP010000125.1 GCA_903918705.1 uncultured Pseudomonadota bacterium | reverse complement strand
GTTCGTCCAGGGTTTCCTGGTCGATCTCGATGTTCATGAGCAGGTAGTGGGCCTTGTGCATTTTCTGGATGGTGTAGGCCAACTGGCGGCGGCCCCAGTCTTCCATGCGATGGATCTGGCCGCCCTTGGAGGCGATGAGGCTCTTGTATCGCTCGACCATGGCGGGCACCTGCTCGCTCTGGTCGGGATGGACGATGAATACGATTTCGTAGTGGCGCATTAAAACTCCTTTTGGTCTTCGGCCCTCTCCGTGCGTCCGGAGTAGGGCAAGGCGGAAAAGCCCGCCGGTTTTTTTCAGATTTCCAGGCGGGTTCGGGAAGGGGCGAGATTCTATTGATAAATCAGGGGGATAGCAAGTTGGTGCGAGGGCAGGGGGGCGTGGCGCAAGGAGGTTCATGATTCGGGGACGCGCGCTTGCCAAGCCCGCCCACCGCATCAAGGAAACCCGCCTTGCGCGTGGCCTCAAGGTCTCGCGTGATCCGGAGATCGTGGCGAAACTGGACGATTTCGTGGGTCTGTAATACGGCCTTGATGACGTGGTTCTGCAGTTTTTTTCTAAGTCAGGCCAATGCCAGGGCGATGCGTTCGAGGGCCTTCTTCAGGTTATCCATCGAGGTGGCGAAGGAGATACGGATGCAACCCTCAGAGCCGAAAGCGGAACCGGGCACCAGGGCGACGCCGAACTCCAGCAGGCGTTCGGTGAGCGCCATGTCGGTGGGCTCTTTCAGCTTGCCCTCGACGTGCAGCTTGGCGATGGCCTGGCTGACGTCGGGGAAGGCGTAGAAGGCGCCGCCGCTGTTGACGCAACTCACGCCTGGGATGGCATTGAGAGTGTCCACCACGTAGTGGTGTCGCTCGCGAAATGCGGCCAGCATGGGGGCGATGCAGCCCTGGTTGCCGTTCAGCGCCATCTCCGCCGCCACCTGGGAGATGGAGGTGGGGTTGGAGGTGCTTTGCGACTGGATGTTGTCCATGGCCGCGATGATTTCCTTCGGCCCCGCGGCATAGCCGATGCGCCAGCCGGTCATGGCGTAGGCCTTGGACACGCCGTTCAGCACCATGGTCTGGCCATACAGGTCCGGGCAGGCGTTGAGGATGTTGCTGAACTCGCCGTCCGCCATGAGGATGTGTTCATACATGTCGTCGCTGACGATCAACACCTGCGGGTGGCGGCGCAGCACTTCACCCAGTGCCGCCAATTCAGCGCGCGAGTACACGGCACCGCTGGGGTTGGAGGGGCTGTTGATCACCAGCATCCGGGTCTTCGGGGTGATGGCCGCTTCCAGTTGCGCCGCAGTGATCTTGAAGCCCTGCTCGATGCCGGCGTCGACGATGACCGGCACACCGTCCGCCAGGATGATCATGTCCGGGTACGACACCCAGTAGGGCGCCGGAATGATGACCTCGTCGCCTGGATTGATCACCGCCTGGGCCAGGTTGTAGAAGCTCTGCTTGCCGCCGCAGGACACCAGGATCTGGTCGGCCGCGTACTCCAGGCCGTTTTCCCGCTTGAACTTGGCGATCACCGCCTGC
>CAIXFP010000124.1 GCA_903918705.1 uncultured Pseudomonadota bacterium | reverse complement strand
CCCCACCACTTCCAACGTGTGAATCAGGGTGGCACGGGCAGGCGCGGCGTCCCACCAAGCGGTGGCAGCATTGACGTATTCGCTGAAGAACGGGCGGTCGATATATAGCACCGCCAAAGGCCCGAGACTGGAACGCAGCAGCCAGTTGCAGAAATCGCGCGAGGCTTTGACGAATCGCTCTCCCGCTTTGTCTTTAGCTGGACCGAAGGGCAGGAACGTGGGTTTGCCATCCGCCGAGCCATCCGCCCTGACCTTCAATTGCCAACGACCCGGATCGCCTTGATGTACCGCCCAATCGGCCGCCAGATCAAGCAACAAATTCGGGCACAGTACCCGCGCCGCCTTACCGTTCACGCGACAGGCGATATAACCCTTGGCATCCCGGCTGAAGGCTTGCTTGTCCCCTGGGTTGTCGGCCAGCCGAGCGAATTCCTCCTGCTCCTTCGCCACTTGGATAGCGGCCAGTGCAAGACTCGGAAAGACAGGGCCAGCACTCGATTTCGCTGGTGATTCCACTTCACCGAAGCACAGGAGGAATCCCTCGGTAACATCCTCAATATGGATGTCTTCCCTTTCCTCACCCAATTCCCCGGTTGCCACAATTGCCCGAACGACAACCTCTGCTTCAAAACGCGCCGATTCGTCCAAATCGCCAAAATCATCGTGGGTAAAGACGCACTTCTGGGGAGACTTGCTACCGTGGGGAATTGTCTTTTCAGCCAAAACATCACTGCCGGACCGGACTTGTACGGCATATTCCAACGCACCTTTTTCGATGTCGGGCGGCAGCGTTGTCCAACGAATTTCCAGACTCACACGCTGACGAGGATCATCGTTCAGGGGCATTTTGAAAGTCAGGCGTGCGTCAGCATCTTCCAGTAACCCGGACCACTTCAATGGTTTACCGCTTTGGCCACGCCAGGAAACCAGACGGATCGCGTGTAGTGTTCTTGTCTGGAACAAGTCAGGTTGCAGGCGATTGAGCCAAAACCCATCCCTTTGCTCCAACGCAGAAAGCACTTCCAATCGGGTGAGGAAGTCGTTATCCCGGAGGAAGGCCGTCAAGTCCTTTGCCTGACTTATATCGAGCAGCATCAATCCCGCCACCCGCGTTTCCGCCGATTGCCGATTGCCTGCAAGCAGGCGCTCGACCAGTCGGGCAGATTTCTCCAGATCGCCGTCGTCCAGCTTACCCTCCACCGCCACCGGCCACAAACCGATTTCCGGCAGGGCCGCGCCCAGACCTTCCAAGCAGTTGGCGGCACGGCAGAGATAGGCGAACTCACGCCAGGGCGATAACGCCTTGTTGCGCGCCAGCCGGCGCGCCTTGGACAAAGCTTTGTCAGCGAAACCCTTGCCGCCGTGCGCCAGCTGCTCACGCGCCAGCGCCTTGGCCTTGGCGAACAACTCCGTTTCCGTGATCTCGCGCGCGGCGCTGTAAATGCCGTCCATGCCGGCGCCGGCTTGTTCGATATCCACCAGCAGCAGCACCGCCTCCGCCTTGTCCTCACGCCACCCCATCGCTTGATCGGCGCGGAGTGCGCGGGTGGCTTCATCCGCCGTCTGGCCGACCACGGCGACCCGCCAGCCTGGCAGCGAGAAGCGGCCATCCGCCGCCAGTTCCCGCGCCACCTCACCTGGTAGGCAACGGATATAAGCCATGCTGCCGGGCAAGGACGGCCCCAGTAGATCACCCAGAGCAAGCGCCATGATCGGTGCGGCGTTTTCGGTCAGGGGCATGTCAAGTCACTCCAAGGGTGGAACGAGCGTGGCGTAACAGGGATTCCGCCTGGGCGAGGCACTCGGCGAGTAGTGCGTCGTTGACGCCATCGCCGGTGTAGTCGTTGAGATTGCGTTGCTTGCGTAGCGCATCGAGGACGATGACTGTGGCGCTGTCGACCGCCAGGGTCAGCGGCAACGCCTGGATGGCGGTCTGGTGGTGGCCCGGCTCGCTGGTGGAAGTGCGGTAACCCTTGGCCCAAAGCGCGGCCATCGCGCATTGCAGGATGGCCTTGTAGGCGGCATCAAAACGGTTTTCCGCGCTGATCGTGGTGACTCTTGCATCGGCCAGATTGCGCTCCGCCGCCTTCAGCAATTTCTCGATGGCGGCGTTACCTGCTTCATGCCGTTGCAGTCGCCGGATCGCCAGCAAGTTTTCCAAGGTCATGTTCGTCTCCCATCAGAAACAGTTTTTCGTTGTGCAACACTTCGGCAAGGAAGGTGTCGCCAGCCCTCGTTTTTTCTCTGAACTCCGCTGGTGACAGCACCACAGGGTTGATCTCCCGACCGATATGCGACTGGGCTTCATGCAGCGCCGCCACCGCTTCGGCGAAACCAATCTCGCCCACCAGCAGTACATCCACATCACTGCGCGGCCCTTCTGCCCCGCGCGCAACCGAGCCGAACACCAGCGCCAGCTCGACGCGCCCGCACAAAACGGCGAGAGATGCCTTCAACACATCCGCGAGGCCCTCCGTCTTGCGCAATATCCCGGCCAGTTCTGGAAAGATGGGGCACTGCCGATTGGCTCCGTAGCGTACCTGATTGCCAACTTCCTCACGGACCAGCACCCCCGCCTGGGCGAGCCGCGCCAGTTCCTTATGCAAAGTGCCGGCGGAGGTGCCGGTCAGGCGGGCGATTTCACGCACGTGATAGTGCTGTTCCGGATGCAACAGCATGAGAGCGAGCACCTTCTGGCGGTAGGCGCCGAAAAGAAAAGAGGCGAGCATGTCTGTAGTCAATTCGAATACGACTGAAGCCGATCATGCTACAACAAAGCGCGCCCGCAATTGCTTCATCGATTCCGCATCATTCACCCCCACCAGCAGGCCGAGGTCGCGCAATCTACGTTCCAGCCAAGCTTTGTTGGCGCGCAGCAGCTCTTGCGGCACGGACAGGCCGGGCGGTTCGCGATCCACATACAACCCATAGTGGTCGCGTAGGAGGTCTAGGAACTTGCGCAGGGTGAGCGGTCGCGCGGCCTTGCCTTCGCCATCCTTGCGCAGATGGCGGTGCACCAGAAAGTCCAACAGTGCGTGGGAGAGGACGATGGAACGCAGGTCTACCGCCTTCCTAGTGCCGGCTTCACTGCGGGAAACGCGGCGTTTGAAGGCGAGGCCGTTGGGGCGGTTGGGCATGAGGCTACTTTCCAGGACGGCCACAAATTTGATTCCTTGCTGTTTGTATCCGTGCAGTTCCACCAGAGCCTCCGCCAGCCGCAATGCCGAATTGATCTGGTCATTGCGTAGCGCCTGCACCACTTCCGGCGCTTCTTCTGCCTCTTCCAGCTTGTCCGCCAAGAGTCCGCAGTCCTCATCCAGCCTTTCCAAGATGGATTCGGCCCTGTCGTGCCGCTCCCGGTATATCTCCCCAAGCAGATTGAGCCAAGTGGTCGCGTCAGGTTGCCGAGTCGGTAGATCGTTTTTCAGCTTGGGATGGTGACTGACCCGTCCATCCAACACCCGCGCAAGCATCATCAGCACCGGGAGACGTTCATAACGGGCGAGCGCCTCGCTCATCGCCGCTTCCGAGACATTACGCAGCTTGGTATCCAACCCATGCGAGCAGTCTACGAACAGAGGCATCGGCAGTTGTTCCTTCGGGACGGTTCCGATGCGTTCCCATTCGGACAGGCAAACCGAGGTGGAAAATAACAAGTTGACCATGCCGAGGCCGATCCCCGCTTCCAACATGGGCAGGAAGGCCTGACGGGGCAGTGTTGCACCATAGGCCTCTAGGAAGGTGGCCAGATCGCGACGTAGATGTTTCGCGGCGTCCTTGGCGATGGGCCAGCGGTTGGGAATGTCCGCCGCCGCCCCGGCCGCCCGGCCCGGTGCGTGGCCACAGACCTGGGCGAGGCGCACCGCTAGCAGTTCGTCTACGCCCAGATCGTCGGCAGTCTGTTCCATGAAATGGTCGGAGGCGAGATTGGCGGCAGGACCGTCGATCTCCACATGGCGTCCAAACAAAGTGAGAAGAGGGTTTTCGCTGAAATTGCCGCCGACAGGGAAATCTCTGCTGGCACGCTGGGCAAGTGTTCCGCTCTTGTCCTGCCAGGCCAGTAGGGCAGTAAGTAGTTCTGGGACACCGCGTAAGTTGGCAGCGTCTTTGGGCAAATCCAGCCAGCTTGCGAAGTAATGTGTGAGGTAGGCCCGCTGCACCACCTCCTTGTGGCCTAGATCATGCTCCTTGTTCTCCAGGCAGTAGGTGAGCAGCAAATCGGCCAGCATGGCCGAGCCGTGGTCGCCAGCAAAACCATTGAAATCTTCACCGGCGTGGGCAAGTAGACCCCTCGCCACATCGAGCAGCCGGGGCGGCAGCACCTTGCCCTGTGCATCACGGAGGCCGAAAGCCTCGATAAAATGCCCCTTGCCACGCCGGTGGCCCCAGCGCGCCATGTAGAGCATGGCCGGCAACAAGCTGCCCACCTCGTAATCCTGCGGAGTAAAGGGCAGCGCGGTGAAATAGTTGGCCGTCCACAAGTCCTTTGCGCGCGCCGGAGTCAGGACGTTCTCGACGATGGTTTTCGCGTTCATGTCGGCTCCCTCACCAGAATTTGCCGCCCCTCCTGCGCCTCGACCCGCACCCGAAACACGCTGGCTTCGTCGCCGGGATGCCAGCCGTACAGTTCGCGGGCATCTTCCTGGGCCAGGCGCTGGGTGAAGATTTCTAGATGGGCAAACACGCCTTCCTGGCCGGCGCCGGCCAGTTGGGCGCCGTCTTCCAGGGCCAGCAACAAGTGGAACAACTCCAGGCCGATGGGTAGGCGTTCCTCGCCACCGGCCGCATAGCGATAGATCAGCAACAAGTGGGTATGCAGCGCTTCCAGTCCTTCAGCAGTGCGAGGCAGGGGGGCTTCCAGACGGAAACGCCGCCACGGCTTCACCACCCAGAAGGCGCTTTCGGTTGGGGTGCGCGGCTGAATGCGGAGCGGTAGCCCGGCCTCGCGGGTGAAGGCGGCCTCGGGCAGGTCTTCCAGGTGGGCGATCCCCAGACAAAGCTCGCGGCAAAGAGTGTTGCGTTCGTCTTCGTTCATCAGCGGCACGCGGCGGAATCGGTCGAGATGGTGGCCACCGAACAGCGGCAGTACATCGGCGGGGAGTTGCAGCACCGCATAATGCGCATCATCCCATTCAAACCAGGCCCGGCGGCGGGCTGAGGCCAGCGCACCGGCGATATCTTCGGGGCCATGCGGCGTTTCCTTGAGCAAATGCCGATCCAGCAGCGGGTTGCTGTCCAGTGCCGGATCGAAACGGGCGAGTTCCGCGAGCAGTTCACCCTGGCGTTGCGGCACATCTGCGGCGAAGGCGCGCTCCCAATAGCCAGGCGGCATCAACTCCGGGTCGGCATGGAGTTCGCTGCAGTCATGCACGCCAAAGAAGATGAAGGCCAGCGCCGAACGTAGTTCCCGTGCCGTGATGTGGGCTTCGCCGCGCAGGTGGCAGGCTTGCAGTGCGTCCGCGAGCCGGGCGCGCAGACGGTCGCCGATTTCCGGGGTTCTCAACGCTTGGACCGAATGCCAGGAGGTGCAACGGTGCTGCGCCGTACAAGTTGTGCACCCGGCCCAGGGATCCTGTTCCTGTTCTGTGCCGAGAAAACGATCCAGCAGTGTGGTGAAAAAATTCGCCTGAATTACTCCGGCCTGGATGCCACCCACCAGGGAACGGCGATTCAAATCGATGAGGCGGATGCGCTTATCGAGCGCCGGTTCATCCTCGTCGTCGGCCTCGAACAGCACGCCGTAGAGTTGTTTGGTCAGCGGACTTTCGTCCTGTGTTTCCAGCCATTCCAGGAGCTTTCCGCTATTGATGGCAAGCACGCGCGGGTTCTGGGCAGGGCCATCAAAATTCAGGTCGTGGCAGGGCTGGAAAAACTGGTCGAGCAGGGTATTGGCTGAGTACTCTTGCCAGGCGGCGGAACCATCCAGGTTGACCGTCAACAGGCGGCCATCTGCGAGGCGGTGTTCCTGTACACGCTGCGAGGAGTGAACATGGAAAACACCCAGCGCCGCCAGGAGATGCTGCAAGAACGCGGTTTTCCCATCACCAGCATTGCCGAACAGGATGGTCAGTTTGACCTGATCCTGTTCGATTTCCTGTCGAAGCACATCATCCAGCTGGGTTTCCACATAGGTATCGGCGGCGAAAGCCGAATCGAGCCCGCGGGTTTCACTGTTGCCGTGGCGGGAACCCGGGTAGGCGGAGAGCAGTTCGGCAAGACGCGGCGCGGTGTTTTCGCTGTAAGTCGGCGCTGGTGAGAGCGGTTCGGCCTTGCCCGATGAAGTAGGTTCGAGAAAATCTTGTGCGGCACGAGCGTCCGCAAATCGGTCAACCTCAATGGGGGTGGTGGCGCGGTTCAGAAACTCGACCACGCGTTCAAGTCCCGTGCTTGCCAGTCCTTCCCAGTTCAGCCCCCGGTTCTTGCTACGCTGCCCGGCGAAGTTGAACGGTTCGCGCTCAAACAACACATGAAATATGCTGGCGGCCAGGGCGAAGAGATCATCGCTGGGCTGAATTACCCCGCCGTTTTCGACACTGTGGCTCGCATACAGTGGGTTCCGGCTGCGTGCCTGGCCACCTGACTCGATTACCGTATCGTAATCCGTCAACACTACTTCGCCACCCTGGACAATGAGATTGCGCGGGCTGACATCGCCATGCACCAGGCCGACCTGATGCAACGCCCAGAGGGCATCGCAGAGGTCACGCAGCCAGCGCAGCAACAGATCTTGCAGGCTGGGTTCGCCCAATTCCTCGGCATGCAGGGCGATCATGCCGGAAAGATCGGCCAGCGGCATGCCTTCCACCCATTTCAGCAAGGCAACGAAGCGGTCCGGCCGCCAGTCAGGGGCGTATTCAAGAATGGCGGAAAGATGCGGATGCGCGACGGTGTAAGGGCGCGCCTTACGATAGGCACGCAGGGCTGGCTCGGCATCCGCCTGGTGGTGGATCAGCTTTGCGACATAAGTGCCATAGCGTTCGTCGGAACGCGCATCCACCTCGACGACCTTGAAGGTCTGGCCGATGCCGCCACGCCCGAGGCGGCTGACGATCTTGTAATTGGCGTTCTGGAACGGCACCACGGTGTCTTCATCCCAGTATTCCGGGGCTGGAAGTTCGGGTTGAGGCTGGGCAATCGGTGCGGTGTTCCGCTCCAGCACGGCGGCGAGTTCTGCAAGCGACTCGCGGCCTTCGGGATTCAAAGCGCAACCTTGCTCCAGGAATTCCCGCGCTTCCCTGGCGCGTGCTTCATCGCTGGCAAACAGCGTCATCAAGCTGGCGCACAAGGCATAGGTGTCGGACCGGGCATCCGCCGCCGCCAGGCCGTCTTGCCGCACTTCCGGCGCGACATAGGGGGCGTCTACGCCGAAGTCCACAGGGGCGAGGGAAATGGTCAACGCCTGATCGAGACGGGCCAGACTGAAATCGGTGAACAAGGGTCGGCCGTTGTGGCGCACCCGTAGGGTATGCGGGGTGATATGGCGATGGACGATGCACTGCAATCCCTGTTCGGCGGGTTGATGAAAACCGGCCAGGGCCAAGAGCGCTTCCCGTGCATAGCGCAGACGGTCGTCCAGGCTCCAGGCGGTATCCTTGGCACGTTCGGCCAGTGTGGGCGCAGCGGGATCGACCATCGAGAACCAGAACAACTCGCCCGGATAGTGTTCTGCATCCTGGAAGGAATCGAGCAAGCTGGGCAGATATGGCGACTTCTGCCAGTGTTGCATGACTTCGTACTCGCGCCGGGCGCGGTTCTCGGCATCTTTATCGTCGGTGGCCGAGAGGTCGTAGAGATGCAGGACGACCTTGTCGCGCCGGGTGGGGTGCTGGCCGCGATAGGCACGGTGGAAAGGCGCATCCGGCGTGGGGATACGCTCCAGATTGATTAGCCCGGCGAAGCTGCGCAGGTCGCCGGTCAGCGCGGTACGCGCCGCCGGTTCCAGCAGCAGGGCTGCACGTTCGATTTGCTCAGGCACTAACTGGACGGCTGCATCGACCTCGACCAGTTCACGCCATTCGCCCAACCCGAACACGGGCACGCCGCGAATCTTGATGCGTTGCCCCGCCTGTATGCCGGTGCCGCCGCGTGTGAGCAACAACCGTGGCGCGACGAAGCCAGGGTTGAAGGCGGTTTTAAGTTTGCCGGCAATCCGTTTGGTCTTGTCGTTGATGCGCTCTGCTTCGTTGTCGACGATCTGAGGATTCTGTTTAAGCCAAGTGGCATCCCAATGTTTGACCTCGACCACGAACACCCCTGGGGGGCCGATGACGACCTGGTCGATTTCATCCGAAAGCCGGCCGGCATGGCTGGGATGGCTGAGATTAGAAAGCAGTATCCAGGGGCCGGGAATGCCTTGCAGCTTGCTCTTGAGTTTCTCGATGGCGAGGGCTTCGCTCTCGTTGACCGCCGCCCCGCAGGGGATGTGCCTGAAACCTGAAACCGCCATGCTGTCTCCCGCCATCTTGGTACCCAATAATTCCTTGAATTGTAAAGTGGGGTGGAATCAATAGTGGGATTTCTGTAGTACGGAACAATCAAGGGGGGGTGCTGTTTTTCATTGCTCAGACCTACCGACCACCACAGGCTCCGGTTACCCGAGGGTCGGCAATGTGAAGAACTGCTGACGCACAGTCAGGATTCTTTGCTGGCTGCTGAACGACCGGATATGGCCGGCAACACTCATTGCCGACGCTTCCACAAAGCTGACGTTCAGCATGAATTGAGCGGCGAATCTGGATGTCGGCTGGCCGAACTCCAGCTGTAGGTGTAGCCAGCAGCGAAGGTCCCGGGTGGGTCAGGTCCGTTCTGAGAACCCCTTACACAGTAAGGCAGAAAACTGCGTGCAGCAGATGGCCAGAGGGGCTGCTTGTGCGCTGCTGGCCAGTATCGACACCGGCTGTGTGCCCCTCAACCCGGCAGGGCCAACGCCATCGCCCGTGGCTTCGGCCAGGAAGTATCGGCCAAGGTGCCGGTGGAAGTGACGGTGCGGCAAATCAGGGAGTCGGTGGCGCGGATTTAGCGGGTACTTGCTGACTGCCCTGATGGGCCGGCTCAACCCCGGCCTGCCGTCAAGGTAAGCCCTACTTCAGCACCTCCAGGGTGAACAACTCCCAAGCCCCCA
The DNA here is from genome assembly GCA_903918705.1 of uncultured Pseudomonadota bacterium. Classification (GTDB taxonomy): domain Bacteria; phylum Pseudomonadota; class Gammaproteobacteria; order Burkholderiales; family Thiobacillaceae; genus PFJX01. The sequence goes on along the minus strand of CAIXFP010000124.1, from coordinate 16 downwards.
CACGCTTGGCGTCGGT
>CAIXFP010000123.1 GCA_903918705.1 uncultured Pseudomonadota bacterium | reverse complement strand
TGATCCTCACCGTGGCGCCGGTCAACTGGCTGTCGTCCACGTCGGCCAGGGTGATCGTGTTGTCGATCACGGCGGCCGCCGCCCGTTCCGTATAGGCCAGGGTGGCGCCGGCGGTGGCGACAGGGGCTTCGTCGATGGCGGTGACGTTGATGGTGCTGGTCACGGCGTTGCTGGACCGGGCGCCGCCGGTGGCGCCCGCGTCGGTCACTTGCCAGGAAAGGGTACGGTGGGTGGAGTTGGCCGTGGGATCGTGGCTGCTGCTGCTGTAGGTGATCGATTCCAGGGCCGTCTGGTAGTTGGCTATGCTGGCGGTACCGGTCAGGGTCAGCACGCCGGTGGTGGCGTTGTAACTGCCGCTGATGCCGTGCTGGTTGGCAAAGCCCAGCACGTCGCCGGCGGTGAAGCCGGCGCTGATGCCGACCGTGGCGCCGCTCATCTGGGTATCGTCCACGTCGGACAGGCTGAGGCTGGCATCGACGATCACCGCCGCGGCCCGCTCGGTGTAGGCCACCGTGGCGCCAGCCGTGGCCAGGGGCGCTTCGTTGACGGCGGTGATGGTGAGGGTTTCCATGCCGGTGGCTGCGGATTTGGCGCCGCCGCTGCCCGTGTTGCCGCCATCGCTGAAGTCGATGGAAACGGTGCGGGTGGGCAGGCTGCCGTAGGCCGTGGGGTTGTGGCTGGTGGTCCAGTACACCACGGAGCGGCCCACCGCCTGAACCGCGGCTTGGTCGGCGCTGGCGTTGAAGGTGATGGAGAGGGGCCCACCGTTGCCGCGGCCCGCCGTGCCAACCTGAGTGCCGTTGTAGCTGACCGCGCCGGTGCCGGAGTCGTAGGTGACGTTGTTGACGTTGGCGATGGAGAGCCAGTCGCCGCTCTGATAAGTGTTCAAGGCCACCGTCAGCACGGCGCCGCCGTAGGTGGTGGCGTCCACGTCGGACTCGGTGAAGCCGCTCATGACGTAGGCCGAGGCGCCCCGCTCCGTGGCGCCAAAATTGGCGAAGCCGCCGGTCACCGGCGGATCGTTCACCGCCGTGACCGTGATGGTGCGGGTGTCGGAATTGGAGGCGTTGCTGTTGTCGCTGGCGGTGAAGGTGACGGTGCGGTTGCCGGTAGCGGGGGTGTTGCTCTGGTTGTCGAAGATGATGGCCTGGGCGGTGGCCTGCACGCTGGCATTGGTGGCGTTGCCGTTGAAGGTGAAGGTCCAGGCGGTGCCGCCGGACACGCTGGTGGCCGAGTCGGCCGTGCCGATCGGAGTGGCGCCGTTCATCAGGGCGGTGCCGTTGATCCAGATGCCGCCGCCGTTGCTGGTAGCGAGTTTCAGGGCATCGCCGGCGCTGGCGTTGCCGGTGATCTGCACTTGCAGTTTGCCGCCGTTCCAGTCGGCGTTGCCGTCCGGGTCGTTCACCGTGATGCTGGAGTCCACCGCCACCGGGGTCTGTTCGGTGAAGGCGGTAGTGCCGCCGGCGCTGACCGTGGGGGCGGTGTTCCAGGCCACGGTGAAGGTCTTGGCGCTGGCGTTGGCGGCCACGGCGTTGCCGGCCAGGTCCTTCACCGAGTTGGCGTTGAGGGCGATGGTGTAGGTGCCGGCGTCGGTGGCGGAATTCCAGGCGCCGCTATGGGGCGCCTGGACCGTATAGGTGGCGGTGTGGGTGGCGGCGTCGTAGCTGCCGCCGATCACGGTCAGGGCGCCTGCGCCAGCCGGCCCGGTCACGCCGACGTCGTTGCTGCCTATGGTGCTGGCATCGATGCCGGAGCCGATGTCGGCATAGGCCACGGTGAAGGTGAAGCTGGCGCCGGCGGGGGACTGCAGGTTGGCGCGCACCGGAGTGGCGGCGGTGGGCAGGGCGGTATCGATGCCCACGTTGCGGCTGCCGGCGCTGCTGGTGTTGCCGAAGGTGTCGGTGGCGGTGGCGCTGATGCTGCTGCTGGTCGAGTCGGCGGGGATCTCGCCGGTGGCGAAGCTGGTGCTCCAGTTGCCGCCGGTGGCCGTCACCGTATGGGTCGTGCCGCCCCAGGTCACGTTCACGCTGGAGCCGGCTTCCGCCGTGCCGCCCACGGTGACGCCGACGGCTTTCTCGGCGGCATTGACGATGTCGTCGCCGGCGACCAGGGAGATGGCGGGGGCAGCGGGCGCCAGGGTGTCGATACTGATGCTGGGTGTCGTGCCGGCGCCGCCGCTGTTGCCCGCCGCGTCGGTGTAGCTGCCCCCGGCCACGGAGATGCCGGCGTTGCCGGAAGCCAGGCCGGCCGTGGGCGTGAAGGTGGCGGTACGGGTGAGGCCGCTGCCGCTGATGGCGCCCAGGCTGCCGTTGCTGAGCGTCACGTCGCCGGCAGTGCCGTCCCAGGTGAAGCTGCTGCCCGGGTCTTCGCTGAAGGTGAAGGTGATGAGGGCGGTCTGCCCGGCCTTGAGGGTGGGCGTGCTGCTGCTGATGCTGAGGGTGGGCGCCAGGGTGTCGATGCTGATGGCCGGTGTCAGGCCGGCGCCGCCGCTGTTGCCGGCCAGGTCGGTGTAGCTGCCGGCGGCGACGTGGATGTCGGCGTAGCCGGAAGCCAGGTTGGGGGTGGGCGTGAAGGTGGCGGTATAGACTTTCGGGTCGGCGGTCACCGTGACGGCGCTCAGCGTACCGTTGCCCAGGGTCACGTCGCTTTGGGTGAAGCCCACCGGCGCTTCGCTGAAGGTGAAGGTGATGGCGGCGGTCTGGCCGGCCTTCAGGGCGCTCACGCCGCCGTCGGTGATGGTGAGCGTCGGAGCCTGGGTGTCCACGGTGACCGCGTAGCCGGCGCTGGGGCCGCTGGTATTCGTGCCGTCGTTGGCCGTGGCGGTGAAGCTGTAGTTGCCGTCCGCCAGGGTAATGGCAGTGTAGTCGTAGGTCCAGTTGCCGGCGCCGTTGGCGGTGGTGGCACCGATGTAAACCCCGCCCTCGTAAACCGTCACCAAGTCGTTGGCTGGCGCCGTACCGGAGATGGCCAGATTGCCGGTATTGGTGATGCCGTCGCCGGGGGTGCCGTTGTCCGGGGAAATGCCGGTGACCACCGGGCCTTGTTCGATCATGGTGAAGTTGGCCGCCGTGGAGGTACCGCCGGCGCCGTCGTTCACCGTCACTGCGAAGGTGCGGCTGCCGATGGTCGGGCCGGTGTATTCGAGGTATGCCAGGAACTCCTCGAGTGTTCCTGCTGCGCTAGGTGAGGTAGTCGAGCGAGTGGCGTTCGCGTTCAGGGTGATGAGAAGGTCGTGGCCGTTCTGCCCGTCCTTGCTGGCATCCACGGTGCCGATGTCCAGGTAACTTGCGCCGCCATTCATGCTGACGAACACATGGGCACCGGCGGCAGGCGTACCCGTGGCACTGCCTACGTCAGCGCCGAACAAGATGGTATTGTCGGCCGGATTGGACAGGAAACTGCCATCAGCCGAGCCGCCGCTCTGGTGGATCTGAAGATAGCCGCCGTTGAAGTTGGCCGAGTCGGAATCGGTGACGCTCGCCGGCACGGCGGGGCTGGTTTGATTGTCGATGTACTGCGCCACGCCGATCAGAGAGGTGCTGGAATCGCCGTCGAGGCCGGTGATGGCCGGAGGCTGGTTCCAACTGACGTTGAAGGTCTTGGCGCTGGAGTTGGCCGCCACGGCGTTGCCGGTTAGATCCGTCACCTGACTGGCATTGATGGCGATGGTATAGGTGCCGCTATCGGTGGCAGAGTTCCAGGTGCCGCCGTGGGGCGCCGAGACGAAGTAGGTGACGACCCCGGTTCCGGAGTTGTAACTGGCGGCGGTCACGGGCAGGGCGCCGATGCCGGCCGGACCGGTGACCGTGATGTTGGAGGTGTTGATGGTGCTGTAGTCGATGCCCGTGCCGACATCGGCGTAGCTCACTGTGAAGGTGAAGGAGGAAACGGTGGGAGAGTGGAGATCGCTGGCGGTGACGCCGCTGGCCGTGGGGGCCGTGTGGTCGACGATGTAGGTATCCCCGGTAAAGCCGGCGGCAATTGCGTTGCCCGCGGCGTCGGTGATGCCGGTGCCGCTGCCGTTGAGATTCAAGCCCAGGGTGCCGGTACCGCTGCCGTTGACCCTTACCGCGTAGTTAGCACCGCTGCCAGTGACCGAAGCGATGGTGCCGGCGGCCGTACCGCTGCCCGCCACAGTGAAGTCGCTGGCATCCACGCCGGTCACACTTTCCGAGAAGGTCACTTCAAAACTGTCGATGGCGTTGTTATTCGGGTTGACGTCGATGGCGTTGATGGACTGCACGCTGGGCGCGGTGGTGTCCACCAGGTAGCCGGCGTTGTCGCCCACCGCGGTGCTGGTCAGGGTGGCAGTGTTGCCGCTGGCGTCCTTCAGGGTGCCGCCGTGGAGGCTGAGGCTGTTGGCGCCCAGGCTGATGCCGTTCGTGTCGGTGTCGCCGGCCAGGATGGTGTAGGTGAACAGCAGGGTCGTGCTGCCGGAGCCGGGGACGTAGTTCGCCTGTACCGTGCTGCCGCCGATGTTGAGGGCCAGTTGCGGGGTGCCGGTGACGGTGGTGGCCTCGGACATGGTCACGCTGGCGGTGACCGTGTCGCCGGCATTGAGCGTGTTGTTCAGCTTGCCGGTGGAGGCGGTAAGGGCGATGCCGCTGACGCTGGCGGTGAGGTCGTCCACCGTCAGGTTGCTGCTGTCGGCGGTGGTGGTGGTGCCGCTGCTGTTGGTCGCGCTGACGCTGACGTTGCGGTTGATCGCCTCGATGGAACCCGCGGTGATCGTATAGCTGGCGGTCCAGTGGCCGCTGCCGTCGTTCGTCGCCGTGACCGCCGAGCCGCCGCCGAACTGGCTGAAATCCATGGTGACGCCGGTGATGCCGGAACTGTTGTCGCCCGTGGCGGCGCTGTCGTCCCAGCGCGCGGTGACCGTGTCGCCGATCTTGTAGGCGCCGCCGGTGCCGGTGCCGCTGGACGTGATGGAGATGTGGCCGTCGGTGACAGTGGGGGCGGGGGCAGGCGAGCCCAGTCCGGTGGCGGTGCCGTTCCAGGTGGCGAAATAGGTGTCAAATTTGTAGTTGGCGTTGTCCCCGTGCACCTGATTGTGGATGCCGTCGGGGTTCGCATAACCCGTTCCCAAGATTGAGGAGACCACTACGACATTACCGCCGCTGACGGGGTAGAGCACCTGCCCATAGCCAGTCCCACCAATGTCGCCATTCACGGATTTGGCCCATTGCACCGTCTCGGAACTATTGAGCTTGACGAAGAAGGTCGTGTTGCTGGTGTCACTGCTGGTTTCGTTGATGACCGTGCTTCCGAATGTTGCATAGTCGCCGTAGGCCAGGGAGCCGGCGATGTAAATGTTTCCGCTGGCATCCAGGGTGACGGCGTTGGCATAGCAATCGGTAGCCGCATGCGCCTGAAAATCCACCACGGACTGGAAGACATTGCTTGAGTTGAGTTTCAACAGGAAACCGTCATTGCCATATTGGCTGGGATCCGCTGTGGCAGTCACGGGGTGAGTCGCCCCGGAGGGATCGAAATCCACGGTGCCGGCGAAATAGCCCGTGACGTAAAGATTGTTGCTGGTATCGATCGCGATGCCGGTCGCGGCGGCATCGGCATTAGAACCGCCGCCGGTGGTGTGCAGTCCGTCCGCGAAGCCGAAGCTGCCGTCGCTGTTCTCCTTCCAGATGAAGCCGTCCGTGTACGTGCTCGGGTAGCTGCTGGTCACGTAGGCGTGCCCGCCGTTCGGATTGAAATCCAGCGTGAAGCACGCTCCCGCCAGATAGACGTTGCCGCTGCTGTCGGTTGCTATGCCGAAGCTGTCGAGACTCGGATCGCCGCTGTTGCCGCTTAGCGCGTCCCTGGCCCAGGTGACACTGCCGGTCGATGCATTCAACTTGAGCAGATAGACGTTGGTACCCGCGCCGCTGTCGAGCGTCGCCCCGCCGCCGCTGATGGTGGCGGAGGCGTAGTAGGTGCCCGCCGCATAGAGATCACCGCTGCCATCCAGGGCCAGGGAAGTGCCATAGTCGCTTTGGGCGCCGCCCACCGTCTTGGACCAGACATAACTGCCGCTGCTGTTGAACTTGAAGATGAAGGCGTCGAAATTGCTGGAACTGGCAGAGGTGAGGGTGGGTCCGCCCGAAAAGCTCATCGTACCGAGGAACTGGCCGGTCACGTAAACGTTCCCGCTGGAATCCGCCGTGACCGCATAGCCCTGGTCGTCCCAGCCACCATTACCGGTATTGCAGTTGAGATTCTTGGCCCAGACCAGATTGCCGCTGCTGTCGTACTTGGCCACGAACACGTCGCCGCCTGAGGTGGAGGCGTTGTTTTGCGTCAGCGTGGTCACGCCTGTTCCCGGATCGAAATCCGCCGTGCCTTTCAATTCGCCGGTCAGGTACAGGTTGCCGGAGCTGTCCATGTAGCTGCCCTTGGTGAACACCTCGGACGAGGCGTTGCTCCCCACCAGGTTGACCGGGTTGATGTTGGTAAGCAGCCCGCCGTAGCTGGTCAGCGACATGCTTGCCACATCGATGGTTCCGGTGCTCGCTTCCAGGGTCCAGTTGCCACCCTTACCAGCCGCACCCGTGCCGTCGGTGGACGCCGCCACGTCGGCGCCGGTGTCCGCCGCCAGATCGTTGATGAACTGCTGGCCGTCCGCCCCCGCTGCCACGTCGCAGCCGTAGACCAGCAGGTCGCCGCCGGCCTTGAGGGAATGGCCAATCTCGGCCAGTTCCGCCTGGGCCACGGGCGTGGCGAGCGCCGCATCGGTGAGGGTGTCGCTGCCCAGGTAGACCTTGCCTTCGGCACCGTGGCTGAGGATATGGATGGCGTCGTAGCCGGAGTGGGTCTCCGCCCACTGCGCCATTTGTGCCAGGCCGTCCTGGCCGCCGCCGATTTCCTCGATTTCCACCCCGGCCTTGATGCCGGCTTCCAGGGTCTGGTAGTTGGCCACCGAGGTGTCGACGAAGGCCACTTCCAGCTTGCCGTTGTCTTGCGTCGGGTCCGCCGCGCGCACCTGCACCGGCGCGGGGGCGTTCGGGATCAGGGCGTGGGCCGCCGCGTCGGGGGCGGCGTGGGCGGCATCCACCACGGTGGCCACCGCGGCGCCGTCGAACAGGATGCGCGGTTCCAGGGCCATGAAACCGAGGTTGCGCCGCCGTGCCCGGCCTGAGCGCGTCGTGGAGGCTTGCTTGCCGTGGCCGCGGGCGTATTCGGACACCGCAACGAAGGTGGCACTGACGCTATTCCAGATCAGACGGTAGACATGGTTCATGGTGACCTCGGGTTCATTAGGTTTATTACGGGAGACCCAGGCCCGGACAGACCGGCCGGGGCAACCGATGGCGCGTGATTCTATGGGGAATCGCCCGGGAAGTGGCTATGCCTTTGGATATAGGATTATTGCCGGTTTTGCCGCCCCCGCATGACGCGGGCAGGCAAGAAACGGCCGACTCGCCAGTCCGGCGCGAGCCGGGGTCCGCTGCATCTCGCAACCGGATTCAGGCTTGCGCCGGAGTGAGCGCATCACGCCTTGCGTTCAGGGCCGCGTGGGGTAAATGCCAGTGCTGGCGATGCAGACGGTCATGCCCAGTTCGGGCGGCAGGGTGGCGACCGGCTGGTTGCCGCCCGCGACCGCGTTGGTCACGCCGCCTCCGCTCAGGCTGGCGCCGCTGGCCGTGGCGCTGACGCCGCCCATGGCGACATTGGGGCCGGCGGCGGCGCTGCCGATGTAAATGGTGGCGGGGTGGCCGCTGGAGGCGCCGGTGGCCAATAGCATACCGGCCTGGGGCAGCGAGTCGGTCGCGCTGGCCTGCTTGGCGTTCATGGTCACGCTGACCGTGGGCTGGGTCACGCTGGGCGCGGTGAAGGTGGCGGCATGGGTATGGGCGGGCATCTGGTTGATGGTCAGGGTCTCCTGCTCGACGCCGCGGGTCTGGCCCCAGTTGACGTTGCTCAGGCCGGGGCCCTGGCCGGTTCCCACCACGGCGCGGCCGCGCAGGTCGGGCAGGGCGAAGGTGGTGCTGCCATTGCCGCCGTAGGTCGTGCCCAGCAGGGAGAACAGGGCCGCGTTCTGGCTGATGGGCAGCAGGCTGCCGTTGGTCGGCAGGAAGCCTTGCGGACAGAAATTGAAACCGAATGTGCAGATTTCCCCGAGGTAGGGTTCGGAACCGCAGGCGGCGGCGGGTTGGGCGGCGATCAGGGGCAGTGCGACGGCGCTGGCGAGGGCCAAAGCGCGAACGGGTTTCTTCATGGTCTCTCCGATACTTGGTTGGTTGGCCGCTCTGGCGGACGCCAGGGCGGCGTAACGATAACCGATTGGAACTGCGGAAAGTGAACAAAAAGCTACAGCACCTGGATGCAACAGGCGTGGTCTGCCCCGCGGTGGCGGGAAAATATCGGAGAGCGGCGCGGTGCCCGCCGTGGTAGTCTCCAAGCCCTTTTCAACACGCGCCTGCTAGTCGGCGCAGGAGTCCACCCCGCATGGCCAAGGAAGAACTGATCGAGATGGAAGGCGTCGTCAAGGAGGTGTTGCCGGACACCCGTTTCAAGGTGACGCTGGATAACGGCATGGAAGTCGCCGCTTATGCCTCCGGCAAGATGAAGAAGCACCACATCCGCATCCTGGCGGGTGATCGCGTCACGCTGGAACTCTCTCCCTACGATCTGACCAAGGCGCGCATCAGTTTCCGCCATCGCGACGACCGCGCCGCCGCCACCGCCGGCCCGCGTCCGCAAAGCCAGTTCCGCCGCCGCTGAGCGTTTCCGCCAGGACTTTGCCGACCAAACGCGGAAGTGGTCGCGCGCCGGGGGCATGGCCCGCACGCTGCGGACTCGATGGGCATTAGCGTAAGTTGGGCATAGCGCAGCGTGCCCAACCTACTACTCCATGCCTCTTGATTGACCCGGCTCGGCCTTATTCCTCGAGCCGGCGTTCCACGTAGGCGCGGTCGCGCGCCTGGCGGACCCAGTCGTCGAAGGCCTCTTCGGCCTTGCGCTCGTGCAGGGCGCGGCGCGCTTCCATGCGTTTGCGCTCCTGGGTCACGTCCTGGTCCCTCCGTTCCAGAACCTGGATCAAATGCCAGCCGAAGGGCGTGTGCACCGGTTCGGACACTTCTCCGGGTTTCAGGGCATCCATGGCGCGCTCGAATTCCGGCACGGTGTCGCCCGGATTGAGCCAGCTCAGGTCGCCCCCCCGGTTGGCGGAAAGGTCGTCGGAATGCACCTTGGCCAGTTCCGCGAAACTGGCGCCGTGTTCGATGCGTTCCTTGAGTTGCAACAGGCGGTTGCGGGCGTCGTCGTCGCTGACCACTTCATTGGTCTTCACCAGGATGTGGCGGGCATGGGTCTGTTTGACCACCGTCTGAACGTTCTTGCCTCGCTTGTCGATCAGTTTGACGATGTGGAATCCGTTGGGGCTCTGGACCACGGCGGAGAAGTCTCCCGGCTTCATGGTTTTCATGATGGGTACGAACAAAGAGGGCAGTTCTCCTTCCGAGCGCCAGCCGAGAATGCCGCCCTGGAGGGCATTCTGGGCATCGGAATAGGCCGCGGAAACCTGGCTGAAGTGGGCGCCCGCTTTCAGTTCCGCTTCCGCCTTTTCCGCCTTGGCGCGCAATTCCGCCAGTTTTTCCGGGCTGGCGCCTTCCGGGGCCATGATCAGAATGTGGGCAATGTTGTATTCGTCCTGCTGATTGGCATCCAGGGCCGGATTGGCCAGGTAGTTGTCGATCTCGGCGTCGGTGACCACGACCTTGTTGTCCACCTCGCGCTCCTTGAGGCGGGCGATGGTCATTTCCGCGCGGATCTGGTCGCGAAAGGCGGCGTAGTCGGTGCCCTCGGCCTCCAGTTGCTTGCGGAAGTCCTCGGGGGACAGGTTGTTCTGCTCGGCGATACGGGCTACCGCCCGGTCCAGGGCGGTTCCATCGAAACGGAGGTTGGTGTCCTCCGCGATCTGCAGGAGGGCGCGCTCGGTGATCATGCGTTCCAGGAGCTGTTTTTCCAGGGTGTGGCGTGGTGGCGCGGTGGTCTGCTGGCCGGCGAGCTGGCGCAGCACCTGATCGACCCGTTTATCCAGTTCGTAAGCGGTGATGACCGAGTTGTTGACCACCGCGACGATGCGGTCGACGTTTTGCGCTGCCGCCCAGGCGCCGACCGCTCCCAGCAGCGCCGCGCCCAGGAAAAGGACTTTGGCCAGGCGGCTAGTGCGGGAGGGATGGGTCGGGCTGGGCGAGTTGGCTGCTGGGGACATAGCCGGTGATGCTCCGTTTGAGGACGTCCAAGGGGTTGGGCCCGAATTTGGTCAGTCCGTTCAATTCAAGTTGCAGGAAAAATGCGTTCGAGGTGGTGGTTCCGGTGGTGGCCAGTCTTTGGATGACACTGCGCAGGGACCAGCACCCGGCGTCGTACTCGAAGCCGGCCAGGCCTTCCACCAGGCGGGCATCGCGGATCGAGTAATTGAGCCGAACGAGCCCGTGCCAACGGGGCGCCAGCGGCCATTCCGAGGAGAAGTCGATCTGGTTGACGCTGTCCTGGGTATAACGGTAGTCGGCATTGAACAGTCGGCCGGGGCCATCGCGCCAGGTGGTGGCGAAATCGGCCTTGGTGATCTGACTGCTGGCGGTGTCGAACTGTATCCCGCTGCTGAGCCAGAGTTTGTTGCTGATGCGGCTGGATACCTGGCCCAGCAGATCGCTGTTGCTGCCGCTGCGGGCGGTGACGCCGGGCATGGTGACGAGCTGTCCGCTGAAGTAATAGCGCTGCCCCAACGTCACCTGGAGATTTTCCGCGCCGCTGTCGTGATCGAGGAAACGCGAGGTCACCGTGAGGGTCAACTGATTGGCGTCGTTGATACGGTCGACGCCGACGAACTGGTTTTCCTGGAATATCTGGTCCAGGGAGAGGTCGCTGGTACCGCTGTCGAACACCGGTGTCCGCGACTGGTCCCGATAGGGGATGTAGACATAGAAGGCGCGCGGCTCCAGGGTCTGGGTATAGCTTTTGCCGGCGAAATCCATGCCGCGTTCGAAGAACAGCCCGGTGTTGACGCTGAATGTCGGGATGTTGAGGCTGCTGTCGGCAAATCCGCCCGTCGGCGTGGCGCCCTGGCTGTCGGGCCGGTAGATCGAATTCTTGTCCAGGGCGTAGCGGCTGAGATACCAGCCCAGACGCGGGGTGAACGTGGAATAGGGGGTGTCGATCGGCAGGCTGACGCTGGGATGGGCGTAGATGCGGCTGCCCTGCACCAGGCTGCCGGAGTTCTGGATGAAGTCCACGAATTCGCCGCTGAAATCCATGTCCAGCCCGCTGTTCGCCACATTGCTCCGCTTGGCGTTCAAGGTCAGTTGCGGCAGGCGTTCGTAAGGGGGCGTCACCGGATTGCTGGGATCCTGCAGGGTCTGATAGCGCTGCACATGCCCGGCCGCCTGCCACCAGTCGCCGTTGTAGGCCACGCTGCCGTCCTGCAGCAGATTCACCCGCGAGGTCTGGCTCACGAGGCTGGACAGATCGGTGAAGTAGGTGCTGTCGGACACCTTCTCGACGTGCATGCTGCCGGACCAGTGGGCATCGAAGGTTTGCTGGTGGTTCAACATGCCGTAGTAGCGGGTCGTGCCGGTGACCTGATCGTTGGGCAGGACTTCGAGGCTGGCGCTGCCGTGGTAGCTGGATTCCAGGTAACGGAATTCGCCACCCAACTGGGTGCCCCGCTTGCTCATCAGGCGCGGGGTGATGGTGGCATCCATGTTGGGCGCGATGTTCCAGTACCAGGGGGTGACCAGCTCCAGGCCCCGGTTGGTGGTGACGCCATAGGTCGGCGAAAGGAAGCCGGACTTGCGCATGTCGTCCAGGGAGAAGTCGAGCCAGGGGGAATACAGAATGGGAATGTTCATGTATTCCACCTGAACCTTGCGGCCGCTGCCCAGGCTGGTGTTGTAGTCCAGATTCAATTGGTCCACCTTCAGTACCCAGGCCTGGGCGTTGGCCGGACAGGTGCTGTAGGTGGCCTTGTCCAACTGGTAGACGTCCGGTCCCTGAAACAGGACATCCTTGGCCTTGCCCTGGGTCACGCTGCCGTTCTTGCCGTGCAGGGCGTAGATCACATCCTTCATGTCGCCCAGGCGGTCGGTGAGTTTCAACTTGAGTTCCGAGCCATCGATGCGGTCGCCATCCCGGATCAGGGCGACATGGCCGCGCGCATGCACCTCGTCCTCGGCCTGGTTGTAATGTATCCAGTCAGCTTCGACCTGTTCGCGCAGGTTGCGCATGACGACCTTGCCCTCGGCTTCGAAATAATTGTCCCCCTCGCCATGCAGCACTTCGGCCTCCACATGGGTGGGACCATCGATCTGCTGGCCGTTGGGGGCGGTTTTGCTGAGGGTGGAAGTGGCCTTCAAAGGCACCGCGTCGCTGCCGGCATACGCCTCATGGCAGGCCGCCGCGAGGCACAGGGACAAAAGGAGACGGGGAAAGGGCGGCGCGGCGGGCGGTGTCACGGGGGGTGTTAGAATTTCTGAGTTTTTTGACCGCGCGGATTATAGCTTTGGAACGCCTCGAACGTTTGACCGCCTGGACCCGCGGTGTTTTGCCCGGTCCGCTTTTGTCTCTTGCCCCCGCTTCGGCCGATGCAAGTTTTCGCCGTTATTTCCGCGCGACGACGTCCTCCGGCAGCTTCGTCGTGATGGATGCGCCGCCCGCCCACGAGGACTGCCGCCCCTTTCTGCACGTGGCGCGGCTGTTCCGGGAGGCCGGTGCCAATACCCCGGAAATTCTGGCGGAGAATCTGGCGGAAGGTTTTCTCCTGCTCTCCGATTTCGGCAACACCACCTACCTGATGGCCTTGAACGAGGGCAACGCCGACCGCCTCTACCGCGACGCCAACCAGGCCCTGATCAAAATCCAGCTCGCCAGCCGGCCGGGCGAACTGCCCGAGTACGACGCGGCATTGCTGATGCGGGAAATGCGTTTGTTTCCCGACTGGTATCTGGCGCGCCACCGCAACATCGAACTGTCCGACACCCAGCGTGCAGTCATGGAAACCGCCTTCGCGACCATCCTCGCCAACAACCTGGCCCAACCCAGGGTCTACGTCCACCGGGACTGGCACTCGCGCAACCTGATGGTCACCGACCCCAACCCCGGTGTGCTGGATTTCCAGGATGCGGTATACGGCCCCATCACCTACGACCTTGCCTCCGTCTATAAGGACGCCTACATCCATTGGGAAGAGGAGCGACTGCTGGACTGGCTGATCCGCTACTGGAAAGCCGCCCGCCGCGTCGGCCTGCCCCTGTCGGCCGACTTCGGCGAGTTCTACCGCGACTTCGAATGGATGGGGATACAGCGCCACATCAAGGTGCTGGGCATCTTCGCCCGCCTCTACCACCGCGACGGCAAGGACGGCTACCTGAAAGACATGCCTCTGGTCATGGCCTACCTGAAGAAGGCCTGTAGCCGCTACAACGGCCTGGGTGACTTCCTGCGCCTGATCGAGGAAATCGAGGGATCGCAAGCGGCCGTGGGCTACACCTTCTGATGCCGGGCGCCCCCTTCAAGGCCATGATCCTCGCCGCCGGCCTGGGCGAGCGCATGCGCCCCCTCACCGACCACACCCCCAAACCCTTGCTGATGGCCGGCGGCAAGACATTGATCCAGTGGCAGATCGAGCGCCTGCGCGGCGCCGGATTCCACGAACTGGTAATCAACCATGCCCATCTCGGCGCCAAGCTGGAAGCCGCTCTGGGCGACGGCGGCGCGCTGGGCGTGGCCATCGCCTGGTCGCGGGAACCCGAGCCCCTGGAAACCGCCGGCGGCATCGCCACGGCGCTGGCGCTGCTGGGCGCGGCGCCCTTCCTGGTGAGCAACGGCGACGTCTACACCGAATTCGACTACGCCCGATTGTTGCCGGTGCTGCGGGACATGGCCGGCAATCCCGACCACCTGGCCCATCTGGTACTGGTGGACAACCCGCCGCACCACCCGCAGGGGGATTTCTCCTTGCTCCCCTCCCCCCTTGGGGGAGAGGGAACAACGGTGGATCTCGCCGTCGCCGCCAGCCTGTCTCATTCCCCGGGGGGGGGCCCGTCTCGCTCCCTCATCCCCGGCCCTTCCCCCGCGGGGGGAAGGGAGTGCCACACCTTCTCCGGCATCGGCTGTTATCGCCCGGAACTGTTCGTCGGCATTCCCGTCATGACCCGCGCCAAGCTCGCTCCCCTGCTGCGGGCGGCCATGGCCCGCGGCCAGGTGAGCGGCGAATACTTCGCCGGCCGCTGGGAAGACGTCGGCACCCCGCGGCGGCTGGCCGATCTCGACAAGGAGTTGCTGCGTGCAGCCTGACATCGCCACTCACCGCGCCCGCCGCGCTCGCCTCCTGGAAACCCTGGGCGAGGGCGTGCTGATTCTGGCCACCGCGCCGGAAGCCATCCGCAACCGCGACGCCCACTATCCCTACCGTTTCGACAGCCACTTCTATTACCTTACCGCCTTCCCTGAGCCGGAAGCGGTGCTGGTGCTGATCGCGGGCCGGCGGCCGAAACAGATCCTGTTCTGCCGCGAGAAGAACCCGGAGCGGGAAATTTGGGACGGCTTTCGCCATGGCCCCAAGGCGGCGAAAACAACCTTCGGCTTCGACGCCGCCTATCCCATCGGCGAAATCGACAAGCGTCTGCCCAGACTCCTGGAAAACCAGCCGCGCCTGGCCTATGCCTTCGGCGCCGATTCCGCCTGGGATACCCGGGTCATGGGCTGGATCAACGCCGTGCGCTGCAAGGCGCGTGGCGGGGTCAGCGCCCCGGCCATGCTCACCGATGCCCATGCCCTGATCGACGGCATGCGCCTGCTCAAGGATGCCCACGAGATCGCCCTCATGCAGCGCGCCGCCGACCTCTCCGCGGAGGCGCACCGTTCCGTGCTGCGCCTGTGCCGGCCCGGCATGGGGGAATGGGAGATCGAGGCGGAAATCATGCGTGTCTGGCGCGCCGGCGGCTGTCAGGCCCCGGCCTACACCCCCATCGTCGCCGGCGGCGCCAACGCCTGCGTGCTGCACTACGTCGGCAACGATCAGCGCCTGCGCGACGGCGACCTTCTCCTCATCGACGCCGCCGGCGAATACCACGGCTATGCCGCCGACATCACCCGCGCCTTCCCGGTCAACGGCCGCTTCAGCGCCGCGCAAAAGGATGTCTACGAGATCGTCCTCGCCGCCCAGGCCGCCGCCATCGCCGCGGCCCGCCCCGGCCAGACCTTCAACGCCCCTCACGAGGCGGCGTTGCGCGTCCTCACCCAGGGCCTGGTGGATCTGAAACTGCTTTCCGGAGAAGTGGACGGCCTCATCGAGTCGGAAGCATTCAAGCCCTGGTACATGCACAAGACCAGCCACTGGCTGGGCCTCGACGTTCACGACGCCGGCGACTACAAGGTGGCCGGCGCCTGGCGCGAACTGCAACCCGGCATGGTCCTGACCGTGGAACCCGGCCTCTACCTGCGCCCCGCCGACAAGGTGCCTGAAGCCCTCTGGAACATCGGCATCCGCATCGAGGACGACGTGGTGGTGACGGAAGACGGCAGTCATGTCCTGAGCGCCGCGGCGCCGAAGACGGTCAAAGAAATCGAGGAGATCATGCATGACGCCTGAACACGTCGATATCGCCATCATCGGCGGCGGCCCCGTCGGGATGTCCCTGGCGCTGGGGCTGCGCGACTCCGGCCTCGCGGTGGCGGTGCTGGAAGCGCGGCAGCAACTGGAAGCGCCGGACCCGCGCGCCCTGGCCCTGTCGCAGGGCTGCCGGCTGATTCTGGAGCGGCTGGGGGCCTGGAAAGGTCTGGCGCCGTATGCCACGGCCATCACGACCATCCATGTGTCGCAACGCGGCGGTCTTGGCCGCGCGGTTTTAACCAACAATCAGGCCGGGGTGACGGCCCTGGGCTACGTGGCGGAATACGGGGCGCTGTTCGCGGCGCTGGCCAACCGCCTGCCGGATTCCGGCGCCACGGTGATGACCGGCGCGCGGGTGACCGACGTGGCGGCCACTTCCGGCTACGGGGCGGTGCGCTACCAGAAGGACGGCGCCGAACGATTGCTCACCGCGCGCCTGGTGGTGCTCTCGGAAGGCGGTCGCAGCCTGCCGGCGCATCTGCGTCAGGACAAGGACTACGGCCAGTCGGCGGTGATCTGCAATGTAGTCACGCAACGGCCCCATGCCCAGCGCGCCTACGAGCGCTTCACGCCGGAGGGGCCGATCGCGCTGTTGCCGCT
>CAIXFP010000122.1 GCA_903918705.1 uncultured Pseudomonadota bacterium | reverse complement strand
TGTGGTCAGTGGATCCCACTTCGGGGTCTGTAGGTCACTGGCGCTGCAAGGCCAAACCCTGAACAAAGGCACATTACTTAAGCCGCCAGTTGTTCAGCGGACTTCTGCAAGCCTCCCAGGATGGTGTCGGCCAGACTTTGCGGAAATCGTTCCGGTATCTCGGCGGAAACTTCCGCGACTACCCGGGAGGTATCGATAAGGAGTTCTTCGATTTCTCTGCGGGCATCCTGCCCCACCCCACATTTCAGAGCTGTCGCGTCGAAGTGCCGCCTGTCTATGGTTTCCGCCAGGTAATGGCGATTCCTGCCAAGCCAGGCCATCGCCATTTTCACTTTCTGCGGGGGTATCCGGTTCGCCCCCGTTCCAATGATCGGCCAGGCCGAGAGCACGTCGTACATGGGCGTCAGGCGAAAGTGGTCCCATGCTTGCAGGAACAGGCTGAAGTTCTTCGCATGTCCGTCCGTGGCGCGCAGCATCCAGAACAGAATCTGCGTCTTCAGGAAGGTCTTTAGGTCTTGCTCGCGGTGCTCGGACAGGGCCAGTAATTGGCAGATCGCGGACATGCCCGGACCGCCCTCGGCCTCATATTTCGCATACGGCGGCGTCCCGGTGGCCTGGCAAAAGTCTTCCTGTGGCAGTCGCAGCCAGTGCGTCCCGCTCAAGTGCAGCTTTCGATCGAAGCGCTCCACCACCAGGCATTTTTGCAGGCCAAAGACCTGCATCTCGCAGTGAGCGATGGGGATGCCATACGCCTGCAGGATGCGGGCGCAGAGCCATTCGTTCTCCACGGATGTGCTCATGTCGGCGCGACGATTGCCGACCAGACCCAATGGAAGTTTGAAGATGTGCGTGGTCGGTGTGGCCCGCAACGGGCGGCACCAACGACCTTCGTGCCAAAGCAGCGCCGTCTTCTCCTGGGCACCGGCGATGGAGATGCGCAAATCGTCTTCATCAATATGCCCCAGTGCACCCGGCAGCGTCACCACACTGGCCAAGGCCTGCTCGACATCGTCCTCGTCCAGGGGCTGGGCTTCGATGCTGGCAAGCCCCGTGGGCGAATCGTTCACCGGCAATAGCTGGATCGCTCCCACGCAGTCACGGCCTATGGCCGCCAGCAAGTCGAATGCCTCACTGCTGCTGGTCCTGAATTTCTGCTGTACCCGCTTGCGGATGACCTCGCTGTCGGGCAATAGGTTGTCAAAAAACGCGTTGACCCGCTCCCCGCGAATGAGGGGCCTGATGGGGCTGGCCGGCAGGGAAAGCGACAAGGAACGGAAGTTGGGTGAGGCCAACCAACCGGGTTCATAGGCAAACTCTGGCTCCCCGCGGGTCGGCAGTCTCCAGGCGCCGACCAGTTCGCCGTTCATCCAGACGTTGAGCACCCTGGATCTGGAAGGGCGTCCCATCACCACTCCCGCGACGTTTCAGGGTCGCCGGGAGTCTTTTCCCGGATGACCAGCTCGAAGTCCAACGCCGCCAGCAGCCTGAGTAGGCGTTCAACCGTGATGCGTTCGGGTGCAAGCTCCAGGGCGGATTGGCGTTTCTGACTGATACCCGCGGAAGCGCCCAACTCCGTCTGTGAAAGCCCGAGCGATTTGCGTCGCCCCTGTAATACCTGCCCAAGTTGATTCGAGGTGCGAATAATCTGCTGCATGATGAATTACCTCGATTACGAGTAATTACAAATTACTCCAATTATAAGTAGTTAGCAAGTACCCTGATTCTGGGTATTTTTGATGTACTCGCAACACGTGTAATCGGTAATGCAGGGGAATATGGTGGAGATTGGTGGCGTGGCCGACAGGGTGCGAGAAGTGCGTGCAGTCGTGGGACTTGGCGTTGGGACATGAACCTCATCCGCCGGTAATCACTTGCCGCCCCAACGGTTCCAGACCATGCGCTGGATGGCGGCATTCGCCGCGCGCCGGTCGAATAGTTCGGCCTCGAACGTCCCGCCGGCCCATTGCCGTAGCGCTTGGGCCGACTCGGAGTTCGGAGCGGTGAGCAGGGTCTCCAGGAAGTCGTGATACCCATGGATGCCGCCCACATCCTCGGGCGGGCAGGCGCGGGCGCCATCGATCACCCAGGCCATCCCGACAACGTCAGGATCGGCCTGCTCGAAGAACTCTACGGTGATCACATGTTCCCAGTTGTCGCCATAGTCGTAGCGGTAAAGGTACTGCTCCTCGCTGGCAAACACTCGGTTGAGGTTGGCCTTGCGATCGTCCTCGCTGGGTATGTCATCCGGAATATCGGCGGACAACGGCGGTGCGAAGCGGGTGCCACGAATCACGAATTCGTGCTGGTGGGCATCCGTCCAGCCCATGGCCGCCTGGATGAAATGGTGCAGCTTGGCGAGGCTCACCCGGCCGTCGACCACCAGCCGTCGCCAGATTGGCGGCTGGATAACGTCCGGGTGCAGTTCGATTTTCAGTGTGAAGAGACCGGGCGAGCTCAGGCTCGAAGGGTGCCGCTTCTTCGGGACATAGGCCAAGAGGATGTCCTCCCTGTTTGCGAAGTCCCGATTTTATGACCACATGCCCAGGCGTCGATGTTCGACGTCACCTGTTCCATGAGTTCAGGCCAACTTTGATTCGATGGAAAACTGCTTTTCAAAACTCCCTCATCGAAGGCCCTTTGAAAAGCCCCCACGCCGTGAGGCGCGGGGGTACACAAGGTCAGGCGGCTTCCAGGGCTTCCCCCTCTTCCACCGCCGTCATTTCGCCCTTCGAGAGATCGAGTGCTGCATTGATCTCCCTCTGGCGCTGCAGGAGCCAGGCCAATCGGTCGGCCTTGTCGTAGGGTTTCGCGACTTCGACCGTCAGATCAGCCAGGCGCTTCTCCGTCATGGCCAGGTGCTCACACTCATTTTCGAGCGCCTTGCCCATCCGGTGTAGCGCGTTCTCCAGCACTTTCACCAGGCCGGCGGGCGATTCCGCATTGCTGACCGGGTAGTCGGACTCGCCACGGATCAGCATTTCGCTGGTCTCGTATTGAGCCCGGTACTCGGGGCGCCGCACGACCACCGCGAAACCGGCGAGTTGCCCGATGACGCGCTCGCCGCCTCGCTTGACACCATGCGCTGCGAGCAGGATGGCTTTCCCGGCCTCCTCGCGTTCCACGTAGACCTTTCCATCGACTTCCATGAGAAAGTGCTTTCCGGAAATATTCTTGCGGTTGGCAAGATCGACCTCGAACCTGGCGACTCGGTCCTTGATCGTCTGGATGCGGCCGGGGAGATTCGCCAGTTCCATCTTGTTGCGCCACTGCTGCTGTTCCCATTGGGATTTCAGCAACGCCAGCTTGGCAAGCTCGGTATCCACGCCGGCTTTTTCCATCACCAGCGGGTTTCCCGATGCCAGGGCTTTCACCTCGGCGTAGGACAGGGCGGCCAGCTCCACGTCCTCGGCGCTGCGCATTCCGGTATCCCCTTGCATGACCTGGGCGATGAAGCGTGCCTTGGTTTCGAGGGTCTGCCAGATGTAGGCGTCGAACGATCCCTGGGTGACAT
>CAIXFP010000121.1 GCA_903918705.1 uncultured Pseudomonadota bacterium | reverse complement strand
GACCAGCCGCAGCTCGAACGGATGGCCGAGCGAGGCCTGGATATGGGCCGTCAGCACGGCTTCCTCGCCCGCCCCGGTCATCAGGATGTAGCCCTTGTTGCCCTTGACCAGTACCTGTTCCAGGGTGCCGCGGGCCAGTTCCTTGGCGGTGCGGTCGCCCAGGGACAACATGGCGGCGCTCATGGCGCCCACCCGGTCCTCGTCCATGCTGGCGGGCAGCAGAGCCGCCATCATCAGTCCGTCGGTGGAAATCACCGCCGAAGCCTCGATGTCGGCGGAAGTGCCGTTCAATTCGTTAAGTATGGAAGTCAACATGTCTGCGCGCATTGGGTACTCTCCTAAGGTGTTATGAGAAAAAAACTATCGCATTCCCGGGTGCGCCCCAGGTCATGCCATATCGGGTTCCCGGCCGCCCAGCTCAATGTCCGTAGCGCTGCGCCAGGGCCCAGACCAGGTCCACGGTAGCAGCCTGGTTGAGGTTGGGCAGGCCGGTCAGTATCAGCACGAAACGTTGCTGTCCGATGTACAACGGCCAGAAACCGATCTCGCTGTTGCCGCCGGCGCTGATCAGCGCCCAGGCGGAGGTCTGCAGGGACAAATTGCCGGAAATCAGGCCCTGATGGCGCTGGTGCAGGGTGCCCAGGTCGGCGGACAGAGCGGCCAGTTCTTCGGCGGTTTCATGATGAAAGCCGTGGCTGGCCAGGTAAAAGCCCTGCTCGTCCGCGAGCAGGGCCTTATTGCGGCCGGCCAGATCGGCGAGGATGCCGGGCAGCACTTTCTCCAGGGCGCCGTCGAGCATGCGGCGGGGCTCCCGCAAGCCCTGCACCAGATTCATGGACTGCATCCGGTGCAGGTATTCCAGCGCGGGGGCCAGTTCCAGCCCGGTCAAAGCCGGCAGGCTTTCCGCCGTGAGTTCGGGGCTGGCCTGCTCCGCCATCAGACTCAGCAGGATGCGCCGGGAAACGTCCGGGTTCGCACTGGAGGCCGCGTAATAGGCGCCGGCCGGCGATGGCGCAAGGTAGAGGCCGGGTATGAGTTCGTAATCAGGCATCGTCGGCAATTCCAGGGTCAAGTGAATACAACAACGCCTGCACCAGGATCGAGACATCCTGGCGGCTGCGGGCGTCCACCTCGAAGATCGGCGCCTTCAGGCCCAGGGTATCGAGGTGGGCGTTGTAGCGGTCAAGGCCGGGTTCACGTTGTTCGTCCATGCGGGTGACGCCGATCACCAATCGAGTCTGGTCGATGAACTCGCGGAAGGCGCCGACGTAGAAGCTCATGTCCTTGAACGGGTTGCCGCGGGTGTTGTCGAGCAGCAGTACCAGCCCCAGGCCCCCTTCGGTGAGGATGTCCCACATGAAATCGAAGCGCTCCTGGCCCGGCGTCCCGTACAGATGCACGCGGTCACGGCCATCCAGCTTCATCAGGCCATAATCCATCGCCACTGTGGTGTTCGGCTTGCGATCCGTGGTCATGTCGCTGGCCGACTCGTCGGTGCTGATGATGGGAATGTCGCTGATGGAACTGATGGCGGTGGTTTTTCCGGCCCCGACCGGGCCGGCGAAGATGATTTTGTGTTGGGCCATGGGATCAGCGAGTGAATTTGAGTTTGCGCAACAGGCTGCCCAGGAGGCTGCGCTTTGCCGCGGGTTCGGGGGCTGGAACGGGTTCGGGCCGGGAGGTGGCGGGGGCTGCCGGGATCGCCACGGCGGGCTTTTCGATCAAGCCGAGGGCCAGGCATGCACTGTAGAAAGCGAACACGTAACGGTGCGGTATGGACAACAATTTCGCCGTCTGCATCAAGGAGAGGGGACGGCTGCTCCATAGCGCCGCGATCTGCATGGCATGGGGCGTGATCAGGATGCGCGAGAAGTTGGGCCAGCGCGGCAAAGCCACCGGCGCCTCCAGATCGGTCCCGCGCGGCACCCGCCCGCGCGAGGCCCACAAGGCCAGGAGCCAGAGCATCTTTTCAAAACCGTGCAGGCGGGGATCCTGAGCCGCCAGCTTCGGCAACTGGGCGGCCAGTTCCGCGCTGCCCAAGGATCGCAAGGCACCCGGGCGGTTCTGGGCCGGCGTCACGCAGAGCGGCCGCAACACCGGTTCGCGGATCTCGCAGTACACCTCGCGCCGCTCCGGCAACACGAACATCGCCTGGCCCATCACCTCCAGCCTGACCGCTTGCATGGTCTCGCCGGCCTGGCGGCATGCCCGTTGCAGCAGCCCCTGGAAATAGTCTTCGGGCTCGTAAAAAAGTTCGTCGCGGCGCTTCGGATCAAGATAAACGGCGTCGTCCAGCGCCCCGCAGCATTCGTGGACCTGTCGCTCGTTCCAGGCCAGGCTGGCCGCGCGACTGACGCCGTCGGCGTCGGCCGGGGCCTCGGCCCTGGCTGCCGTGGGCGCCACGGCCACCGGGGCGGGGGCCGGCGCGGCGAGGACCGGCACGGCCGGCGCGGCGGGAACCGGCTCAATATCCGCCGCATCTTCCAGCTCGTGCAAGCGTTGTTCCGTGTGCAAACGCTGCCTGACCAGCTCGATCGCCTCCAGGAAGGCCTTTCCGTTCAACGGCTTGCGCACCCAAATGGCATTGTGCAGATGTTGTTCCCGCACCGACATGACCACGGCGGGGCCGTGGAAGCGTTCGCGGAATGCCTGCCAGTTGCGCACTCCGCCTATGCCGTCGAGATCGAAAATGGCCGCTTCCGCGCTGGCTTCGCCAACCACGTCGCAAACCCCCCGCGCCGGGCCACGCAGAAACATGTCGAGCAGGGTGTGGGCACGGGTGTCGAGCCCGTTCAGGGTAACTTTCAAAGGCTGAGGGGACAGGATGGCATTCATCTTCAACTCTGCTCATCGATCGACGGCACGGCACGGGGACCTCCCCCCGAAAAGCACGTCGATGTAACCAGGCAATTATGTTTAGTGTGGTTCAGTGCTCTCCGGACCATCCCGGGGGCAGCCGGGGCAAGGTTTCCAGCAGGTAATGGCGCATGACCGCGAGGCGATCTTCGTCCCGCGTGGAGCGGTAGATTTCCAGGAGTTCGGCGGCGATGGCGGCGTCGCCCGGGTCCCGCCGTAGCGCCTGTTCCAATACCTCGCGGGCGGCGTCGATCTGGCCATATTCGAGATAGTCGCGGGCCTCCGCCAGGACGTCGGCATAGCCGGCTACCGCGCCCGGAGCCAGCCGGCGCACCACTTCATGGGAACCGGAATAGCCCAGGGACAGGAGGGAGGCACGTATACGCGAAACGGCGGTATCCCAGGGTTTCAAGCCGGCTTCGAGGCGCTGGCGGAAGAATGCCGCGGCGGTGCGGGAGAGGTGCGGCGCGGCAAGGCCGAGCAAGCGTTGCTTCAGCGCTCCGCCCTTGTCGCCGAGGGCGATGAACAGGTCGGCCAGCGCCCCCTGCAGGTCCGATTCCATTTCCGCATCGATCAGCAGCAGGATGCGCTGCACGTGGCTGCGCAGATCGGACGGATTTTCCAGGATGCGATGCCCGAGGTAGACCACCCCGGCGGCGGGAGCAGTCAGTTCGCGCAGGAACAGGCGCTGGCTCCCCTCGATATCGAAATGCGCATGCACGGCCTGGCCCTGGGGCACGGCCACGTCGCCGAGTCCAACGCGGCGCACGACTTCGATGTTTTCCAACCCACCCATCACGGATCTCTATGCGATTGATTTATTCGTGTGATTTATATCACTGTTGAGACCGATTCTAACCGCAAGCCGACCGGCATGCGTGGGGATCGCGGGCCACCCTACCGCAAAAGGACGCGACCCCGCGTTGACGTCGAGCTTCGGCGGAACTAAATCACCCGCTCGAAAGTGATGATGCTGCGGGTCATGCCCTTGTCGGCCCAGTTGGGCATGACGCGCCAGGGGGTGAGGACGTGCAGGAGGCCACCCTCCACCTTGAAGTTGCGAGCCTGCTCGGTGCCGATCCAGGCGGGATTCCAGGCCACCTGGACGCTGGTGATCCATTTGTCGCCTTCGATCCGATAGGACCCGGTGTAGGAGACCAGGGTATTCAGCAATGCCGCCTTTTCCTCGGCGGTCTTGCCCGGCTTGCGGCCTTCGCCAGTCAGCACGAAGAACACGCGCGGCTCGGGGGTGAAGATGACGTAACCGGTGGGATGTAACCGGTAACTCCCCGGCGTTCTTCCCAGCTACCTTGCAGCGGTATAGAGGTCGGAGCGCATTGGGCTGGCGGCGAAGAGCGGCTTCCACAGCCTCGGGGTGAGATCG
>CAIXFP010000120.1 GCA_903918705.1 uncultured Pseudomonadota bacterium | reverse complement strand
TTCATCTTCGACATCGACAGCATGCCGCCCGGGGTCCAGGTGGTCACCCACGTGGTGGTCGCCCGCTACTTCGTCGCCATCGTCCAGACCCTGTTCCTGGCCGGCGACGTCTGGTCCGTGGTGCTGCCCAACGCCGTGGCCCTGGTGGTCATGGCCGCCATCTTCCTCGGCATCACCTGGCGCAAGTCGCGCAAACGGCTGGATTAGGACAGACCCTGACATGTGGCAACGCATCCTCGCCCTGGTCCACAAGGAATTCCTCGCCCTGTTCAAGGACCCCAAGAGCCGCATGACCCTGATCGTGCCGCCCATGATCCAGCTCCTGGTGTTCGGCTACGCCGCCACCTTCGACCTGAAACACATTCCCTATGCACTCTACGACGAGGACCACAGCGCGGTATCGCGCGACCTGGCGGCGGCCTTCGCGGGAGCCGCCTCCTTCCAGGAGGTGGCGCGCTTGAACGCCGAGGGCGAGATCGCTCCCCTGGTGGATGCCCGCCGCGTGCTGCTGGTGGTCCACATCGGCCCGCGTTTCGGCGCCGAATTGCTCTCGGGCCGGACCGCGGCCCTGCAGGTCATCGTCGACGGGCGCAATTCCAATTCCGCCATGGGCGCCCTGGGCTATGTGCGCGACATGGTGGATCGCTTCAACCGCGACTGGATCGCCACCCACGGCCTGCAAGGCCCGCCCGCGGTGCTGGTGACGCGGGCATGGTTCAACCCCAACCTGGAAAGCCTATGGTTTTTCATCCCCGGCATCGTCGGCATGCTCACCCTGGTGGTGACCATGCTGGTCACCGCACTGACCGTGGCGCGGGAACGGGAACAGGGCACTTTCGACCAGTTGCTGGTGACCCCCATGCGCCCCGGCGAGATTCTGCTGGGCAAGGCCCTGCCCGGTTTCATCATCGGCATCGTCCAGGCCACACTGATCCTGCTCATCGCCACCTACTGGTTCCATGTTCCCCTGCTGGGCAGCCTGCCGGCCCTGTACTGCGGCCTCGCCCTGTTCCTGCTCTCCGGGGTGGGCGCCGGGCTGCTCATCTCGTCGCTTGCTGTGACCCAGCAACAGGGCCTGCTGGGTGCCTTTCTGTTCATGGTGCCGGCGGTGATCCTGTCCGGCTTCGCCACCCCCATCGCCAACATGCCGGATGCGGTGCAGTTCATCACCCTGATCGACCCGTTGCGCTATTTTCTGGTCATTCTGCGCAAGGTATTCCTGGAAGGTGCCGGCTTCGACGTGTTGCTGGGCCAGTTATGGCCCATGGCGATCATCGGCGTGGTGACCCTGGGGCTGGCGAGCTGGCTGTTCCGGCATCGGATGTACTGAGCCGTGGCGCGAAGTGATCCTGGCGCGGGCCCCGTCGTGGCTTTCAGACAAGGCACCCGGTCCGGTTACCCTTCTGCAGGCTGGCCGGCGCTTGCCATACTCTTGAGTCGCAGGTAATCCACCTTGCCCGTGCCCAGCAAGGGCAACGCTTCCAGCACCTCGATACGGCGCGGCACGGCGAGTTCCGGCACGCCGCGGACTCTGGCCGCCGCCTTGAGCTGCTCCCTGTTGAGGCCGGAATCGGTGGTGAACAGGACGATGGACTCGCCCCGCGCCGGGTCGGCCGCGCTGCTGGCGGCATGCTGGGCGTCGGCGGAGGCGGTTCGGGCCAGACTCTCCACGACCTCCAGGGAAATCATCTCTCCCGCCACCTTGGCGAAGCGCTTCAGGCGCCCGTGGAGGGTGAGGTAGCCGTCCGCATCGAGTTCGGCCACGTCGCCGGTGTTGTACCAGCCAGGCCCGGCGGCGGAAAGCGGCGGCTGTAGGCGGGCCGGCTGTTCCAGCAAATAGTACCCGGACAGGAGGTTGGGCCCATGCACGTGCAGTTCGCCTCCGTGCTCGATGCCGGGCACCGGCAATATCCGGGCCGCCACCCCCGGCACCAAAGTTCCCACCGTGCCCAGGCGGGCATGTCCGGGGTGATTCACGGCCAGCACCGGCGCGGTTTCCGTGACGCCGTAACCTTCGTAAATCTCGATGCCGAAGCGCTCCTGCCAGGTCCGGCGCACACTGTCGGCCAACTTCTCGGCTCCGGCGACGACGATCTTCATGGTCTTGAAGTCATCCGCCTCGGCGTGGCGCGCGTAGTGGTGCAAAAAGGTGCTGGTGCCGAACATCACCGTGCATCGCTTGTCCCGTATCAGTTGCGGAATGGCCTTGAAGTGCAGGGGACTGGTGTAGAGCACCAGACGGGAGCCGCTCACCAGCGGCAACAGCGCGCCCGCCGTGAGGCCGAAAGAGTGGAAGACGGGCAAGGCATTGAAGATGGTTTCCCCGGGGCCGAACGGAAACACGCTCATGATCTGGGCGACATTGGCCAGGAGGGCGCGGTGGGACAGCACCACTCCCTTGGGCATGCCTTCGGAACCGGAGGTGAACAACACCACGGCGGGCGCTTCCGGGTCGCCCCTCGGCATGAAGCGGCGCGGCAGGATCAGGGCCGCCGCCACCCAGAGCTTGTCGGCGAGGCCGAGTTGCTTGCGCAGGTCTTCCAGGTACACCAGGCGCAAACCACGCAGCGCCGCCACCTGCTCGGTCAAGCCGGCCTTGCCCAGGAACTGGCGTGAGGTGATCACGGTGGCCACTCCGGCGGCGCGGCAGGCGTTCTGCATGCCCTCGTGGCCCGCCGTGTAGTTCAACAGGCAGGGAATGCGTCCGCTGCCGGACAGGCCGATGATCAGGGCCACGCTGCCGGCCATGTTGGGCATCAGCACCCCCACGTGTTCGCCCGGTTGGCTCACCTTGCCGGCCAGACGGGCCAGGGCCAGGGTCATCTTGACCAGATCGCGGTAGGTATAGGTACCCGGCTTCATGTCCTCCCAGAGCCCGCTGGCACCGAAGCGCGCGGCCGCGGCAAGCAGGGCGCTGAACAGGGTGTCGCGGGCCGTATAGGAAAAATCGCTCATGGCTGGACTCTCGAACATCGGATAGTCCGAGTTTAGCCGGCAAATATGTCACGATCCCACGACGGAACGCTGTGGTGCGCCGCGGCGTCCGGAACGGAAGCCCGGATGCGCGATTTCCGCCCCCCTAAAGTTTTTCCCGCGCCTGCCGATACCCACGACGTAACCTGCCGGGCCTGTGGAGGCCAGGTGGAAAAATGAAGAGGCTGCCATGTCGGAATTGTTGAGACGCATCGACGCACGCACCAAGCTGGCCGGGGCGAACAAGCTGGAAATCCTGCTGTTCACCCTGGGCACGGACATGAACACCCGCCGCAAGGAAACCTTCGGCATCAACGTGTTCAAGGTCCGCGAGGTGATGCGCATCCCCGCCATCACGCGGGCGCCGGACATGCCTTCCGCGGTGGAGGGCATGGTCTCGTTGCGCGGCGTTCTGGTGCCGGTGGTGGATCTCGCCCGCTACATCGGCATCACCACCGAGGCGCCGCCGGCCATCATGATCGTCACCGAATACAACGGCCACACCCAGGGCTTCCTGGTGGGCGAGGTGGATACCATCCTGCGCCTGGACTGGTCCGAGATGATGGTGCCGCCGTCCATGCTCACCGCCCAGATGGGCGGTCTGG
>CAIXFP010000119.1 GCA_903918705.1 uncultured Pseudomonadota bacterium | reverse complement strand
GTGCTTCTTGATCGCCGCCCGTATCTCGCCGTAGAACGCGACTTCCTGTTGCAGTGCCCCCGCCTCGGCGTCGGAATAGCCCGCCTCGGTCAAATCCTGGGCAAGATCGGCGTAGGCCCGCGCGAAGATCGCCACCGCCTTGTAGAACGTGATGCGCAGCGCCTCGGTTTCATTCAGGGCATTGGCATTGGCTGCATCGCCGCAGAAGTAGTGCAGGAACTGCTCCACCTCCCGCGGCAACGCCACCGGCTCGCACAGGTAGGCCAGCGCCTGGCGGCTGGTGTCGAGCTGCTTCTTGCCCTCTTCTAGCCGATTCTTGAGCCGCACGTTGTTGTCGCCGCCGTTGCCCTGGTCGATGTCCAGTTCGTCCGAGCTGTACACCGCGATGGCCTGCTGCACGTCGCCGAAGAGCTTCTTGAAATCGACGATATGGCCGTAGTCCTTGTCGTCGCCGTCCAGCCGGTTGGTGCGGCAGATGGCCTGGAACAGGTTGTGGTCGCGCAGTTCGTTGTCGAGGTAGATGTAGGTGCAGCTCGGCGCGTCGAAGCCGGTCAGCAGCTTGCTCACCACGATCAACAGCTTCAGGTTGGCCGGTTCCTCGATGAAGCGGCGCTTGGCCTCGTCCTCGTACTGCTTCGTGGTCTGGCCGTTCTTGAGGACGTGCTGGGTGTAGGTGTCGAACTTGTAGCGCTCGTCGCTGTTGGGTGGTTCCTTGGAAATCGCGTTGGCGTTCGGCTCGTAGGACGTGATGATCCCGCAGTAGGGGCCGAAGCTCGTGTTCTGGAACAGCCGGAAGTAATGGCAGGCATCGTAGATCGAGGCCGCCACCAGGATCGCCGTGCCCCGGTCGTTGTTCAGGCGCGGCTTGAGGGCGAAGTCGCCGATGATGTCGGCGATGATCTCGCGCTTGCGTCCGGCCGCGCTCATCAGCTCTTCCATTGTCGCCCAGCGGTGGCGCACCAGGGCCTTCTGGAAATTGTTCAGATTCTTGGTCTTCTGTTCGAACCATTCGTCGATCTTCTTCTGCGAGGTCAGCCGCTCCAGCACGTCGCGGGCCTCGTACTTCAGGTCCAGCACCACCCTGTCGGCCACGGCCTGGTGGAACTTGTAGGTATGGATGTAGGTGCCGAACACATCCCGCGTCATCAGCCGGTCGCGGCGCAACAGCGGCGTGCCGGTGAATCCGATGAAGATCGCCCCCTCCAGCCAGCGCTTCATCTGCTTGTTCATGTCGCCGCCCTGGGTGCGGTGGCACTCGTCCACGAACACGTAGAAGCGGCCGTGCACCGCCGGCGGCGGGCCGTTCAGGTCGGCCACGTCAAACTTGTGGATCAGCGCGCACAACAGCCGCGGCGAGGGCGCGGCGAGTTTCTGCACGAACTCCGCCCGCGAGGTGATCCGGGGCGTGGGTGAGTTCTCACTGATCACTCCGGCATTGCGCATCACGCCGACGATCTGCTTGTCCAGTTCGTCCCGGTCGGTGATGACCAGGATGCGCGCCTCGGGGTCGTGCTCCAGCAGCCACTTGGCGATCAGCACCATCAGGATGCTCTTGCCGCTGCCCTGGGTATGCCAGATCACCCCGCCCTCACGCCGGGCGATGCGTTCCTGCGCCGCCTTCACCCCGGCGTATTGATGCGGTCGCGGCACCTTCTTGTGCCCCGCGTCGAAGATGATGAAGTTGCGTATCAGGTCCAGCAGGCGGGTCTTATTGCACATCTGCGCCAGCGGCCGGTCCAGCAGCGCCCCGGCTTCCGGGGTGGCACCCGCATCCAGGGGCGCCTCGTCCTTCCACTCCACGAAGAACTGTTCCGGGGTGCCCGTCGTGCCGTAGCGCAGCCCCTGGGAATCGCTGCCCGCCAGCACCAATTGCACCGTTGTGAAGAACCCCAGGTTGAATATCTCCTCCTGGTTGGTGATGAGCTGGCGCACGCCGTCGGCCACCTCCACCGAACTGCGCTTGAGTTCAATCACCGCGATGGCGAGGCCGTTGAGATAGAGCACGATGTCCGGCCGCCGCTCATACCCCCCCTTCAGCGTCACCTCCTCGGCCAGGGCAAAGTCGTTCTTCTCCGGGTGGTCCCAGTCGATCAGATGCACCGTCTCATGGGTTTTCCCGGCGGCGATCTGCACCTGCACGCCATAGCGTAGGAGCTGATAGGTGCGCAGATTGGCCTGGTACAGCGTGATGCCGGTCGCGTCGGCCGCCGTCTCCAGTCTCTGCAAGGCGGCGGCGATGTGGGCGGCGGAATAGCCCCGGGCTGCCAGGTTGTCGCGCAACAACTCAGTCTCGATAGCGCGGTTGCCCTCGCGCTTGTTCCACTCGCCGAGATAGCGGTAACCCAGCCAATCCGCTCGCGTCTTATCGGTGAACAGGTCGATCACTCGGTTCTGGGTCTTGCGTTCGGAGCGGGGTAGGTCAGACATGGGCCTCTCCGGCGCAGCACCTTCCCGTCATGCGGGCAACGGGGCCGATCGTTATGGTGCGGATGAGCTTCGGTCGATTTTCAAAAAGTACCGGTCGATTCTCGGTTGATTCCGTATCGGTCGATTTCATGATTGCGTCGGTCGATTGTCGGTCGTTTTGGCCACATAGCGCACGGCCCGCCCCTTGTCGGTCAGCCGGTACTTTTGCAGCCGGCTGCTGGGCTTGTCCGGTAGCGTGTACTCAATGTTCTTCTCCGCCAGAAGCTGGCGAATGACCTTGTTCAGTTGTCCGGAAACTTCCTTGTGCCCCAGGCGGGAAGAGATCTCGGCTTTCGACAAGGGTTCGTCCACCAGCGTTGCCAGCACCCGCAATTCAAGTGACTCTGGCCGCGACTCTGGCCGTGACTCTGGCCGCGACTCTGGCCGTGACTCTGGCCGTGACTCTGGCCGTGACTCTGGCCGTGCGGCAGCGACTTCACCTGGCGGGTTCAACAACGCACGCGCCGATTCCTCTCCCATGGCTACGGCCAGATGCGCCGGATTGGCCTTGAAGGTCAGCATCAGCCCCGACAAGCTGGTATCGAAAATCGGCGCGGGTGCATCGTGGTTCGCACATTCCCGGCGCATTTTTTCGATGCCGCGCCCCCAGGACTCCACATAACCCGCCCGGAAAAACGCCGAGGCCAGCAAAGGGTTGAACGGATGCGACGGATGCTTGCCCAGCAAGTTTTCCAGCGTCCAGCGCTCGGGCAACTGGCCTGCGTTCCACAGCACGATTTGATGCGCATAGACGCTGATCTGAATCGGAATGCCGCTGCTGTAGTCCTTGTGCATCACCGCATTGAGCAGTGCCTCGCGCAAGGCCGGCAGGGGGAACAAAAACGTTTCCAGCCGCTGCAACCCCTCGTAGCTGATGTAAGCCTTGAGGTACTTGGCGCGCAGGGTGTCCAGCGTCTTTTCCACCTGCGAAAACAAATCGCCATGTATTTCGTCCTGGTAGCGCAGGTCGTCGTCGGTGATGAAAAAGCCCAACTTGATGAACGCGCCCGGTACAAACCGTTCCGGTTCCTTGCCAAACAGCAAGGCAGCGGCCCGCTTCAGGTGCTCGCCGTCGTCCAGTTGCAGGCTGGCCAACAGCGTGGTGTCGCCATCGGCCAGCACCTGCTCGTCCACGCGCCCGCTCTTCGCGGCCTTGTCCCTGAACCATTGCAGGGCAGCAGCGTTGCAGTCGCCCAGCGTCAGACGCGGAATCGGCACGCCGTCCCAATGCAGCCCCTGCTTCTTGAGCAAAAAACGCGACAGCGCCGCGCCCTTGAGTTCCTGCTTGGTACTCCCGCTGCGGTAGTGGTATTCGCCCTTGTAGCTCACCGGGCTGGGGTAGGGATCGACACGAATCTCCAGCAGTTCCTTGCCGTCCTCGTGGCGCAGATTCACCTCGACCATGATGCCCAGCACATCGCGCACCTTGTTCGGAATCTCCTCCAGCAAGCGCGCTGCATTGACCAGCCCCACCGCGCGGCCACGGTCGTCGCGCCCGATCACCAGCACCCCACCCTCGGCGTTGGCAAAGCCGCAAATCCAGCGCAGGTAGTCGTCGCGCCAGGATTCCTTCCACTCCATGTTCTGGTGCTCTTTCATACGAGACAAATCCTCCCGGTCAGCACATTCAGGGGTGCCCGGCTCAATTGTCTCCGCAGCGTGGAGCCTACCTCCTCGCCATAGCCGGCACGCTGGCTGCCGAGGATTTCGCGGTGGATGCGTTGCCCCACCTGCCAATACAGGCCGGTCAGCTCGGCATTGACGGCGCTGGCGGCGCGCTGCCGGGCGTCGGCGCGCCTGAGTTCGGCGATCAGGGGGGCGGCGGTCGGGCCATCTGCTGGAATCAGCGCTGTCATATCAGTCGCGTCCTGCCGGTGAGCAACTCCTGCATCATCGCCTGCTTGATGGCACGGGTCTTGTCGTGGCGGGCTTCCAGGGCCGCCAGGTCAGCGTCCATGTCGGAGAGGAGGGTGGCGATGGCGGATTGTTCGGAAAGAGGCGGGACTGGCAAAGTCAACTTCACAATGTTGGTCTTGCTGATGCCGGATACCTTGGTGCCGACCGCATAGAACATGAACTGCTGGCGTATCCCCGCTGTCTGGAAACAGTACCGTAGATATTCGTGTGCCATTTCGGGCGTTCTTGCCTTGGCGACAATCGTGTGAAGTCCTGCAATGAACGGCAGGCCACCCTTGTTCACGACGACGACATGCTTGCTCGTACCTTCGTCGTCTTCTGATGCGTCAACGAAAACCACATCGCCATCAGCGAGGAGTGCATCGGGAGAAACACGCTTGAGCGGTATATCCAACTTCGGGATGTCTTGATAGTCGGCCATTGTATCGATGGTGGTCTTTGCAGACC
>CAIXFP010000118.1 GCA_903918705.1 uncultured Pseudomonadota bacterium | reverse complement strand
TGACCGGCGAGAAGCCCATGCAGGTGGTGCGGCACCAGGGCATCCGCCATTCCGACGTGATGGTGAAGGACATCATGACCCCACGCGAGAAGCTGGAAGTGCTGTGCATGGATGATGTGCAAAAAGCCCGCGTCGGCGACATCGTTGCCACCTTGCAGACCCATGGCCGCCAGCATGCGCTGGTGGTGGACCGCAACCTGGATCGCAGCCAGATGCTGCGCGGCATGTTCTCGGTGACACAGATCGGCAAACAACTCGGTTCCAGCCTCGACACCACCACGGTGGCCCGGACCTTCGCGGAAATCGGGGCGGAACTCGCCCGCTAGCGATGCAACTGACCGCTCGCGCTCGCAGCCTGCCCGGCGGCGCCGGGCTTTGGCGCGATGGGGGCGCTCTCTGGAAAAGAGTGCCGAAACGCGATGCGCGGGGGCGCCCATATATCGACTTCATGATGTTCGCGCCGCGCCTGAACCGGCGTCCCGCCCATGAGCTGGAAAACGTGGCGTTGCTGCTTCGCGGAATCCTGGCGGCCTATGAAGACGCAGTGGTGTTCGCGGAACTCAACCTTAGAATCAATGTCCTGTGGGTCTCCCTGGAAAACCGCCCCGGACTGATGTCTGAACTGGTCGCCGCGCTGCGCGGCAAGCTGCCGGAATTTCTTCTCGTCGCCCATAACCCCAACCCGGGGACATAAGGAGGTAGGTCTTGTTCAAGCGATATTGCTTTACCCTGGCCGCGTTGCTGGCCAGTTGTTCAACCCTGGCCCAGGCCCAGCAGCCACCGGGTTATTGGCTGCCGATCCCGTTCTGGACCCTGCCGGCCAACGCACAGCAGATGCCCTTCCCCACCCCGTTCTGGCTTTGGGTGGTGCCTCCCGCCGCAAACCCCGTCCCACCACCCGCGCCCCGGGCGGCGACACCGTCTGGGGAAGCGACGGCCAAGCCCCCTGTAACCGTGCCGCCGGTCGTGACTTCGCCGCCACCGAGTGCCGCTGCCGCGGCCACCCCCGCCACGCCGGCCATCACCACGCCGGTGGCGCCCGTAAATATGCCGCCGGCCCCGGTTCCAACTCCACCCAGCGTCTCAGTCGCGCCCTCCCCCGCCACGCCGGCCGGCACGCCACCTGCCGCTGAAATAACAGTCAAGCCGGTCGAGAACACGAACAAGGCGGTCGTCACGCCTTTGCCCGCGGCCGCGATCATCGAGGCCCCCGCCAGGGCCGCCGCCCGCAAGCCGGCCACCGCGGCCGCCGCCAAGGCCAAGGCGGCGATCAGGAAGGCGGCCCAACACGGAGCCAAGCCAGCCCACCGTGCCACAAGAAAGCTTTGTTTCAAGGATGGCCGGCTCGACGTCTGCCCTTAGCGGGCCGTGTTTGAGTAAAATGCTCGGGTAATGCCGCCTGGCCTTGAAACGGCGCCGGGCGCCTTCATGTTCCGTCCACACGCCTGACCGTGCGCGTGCCGCACGGCCAGGCAGATTTCCTTCCACCTCAGAGGCTCACGAACCATGTCGGTATCCGAACAACAAGTGCAGGCCGCGCTGAAAGCGCTCATCGATCCCAACACCCAGAAAGATTTCCTTTCCAGCAAGTCCGCCCGCAACATCAAGGTGGATGGCGGCAACGTCAGCCTGGACGTGGTTCTGCCTTATCCCGCCAAGATGGTCATGGGCGAGATCAAGAAAATGGTGGAAGACGCCATTCGTGCCGCCGGCGCCACCAGCGTGGCCGCCAACGTCACCTGGAAGATCGTTGCCCACAGTGTGCAGAAGGGCGTCAAGCTGATCCCCGGCGTCAAGAACATCATCGCCGTGGCCTCCGGCAAGGGCGGTGTCGGCAAGTCCACCACCGCGGTCAACCTGGCCCTGGCCCTGTCCGCCGAGGGCGCGAGTGTAGGCAT
>CAIXFP010000117.1 GCA_903918705.1 uncultured Pseudomonadota bacterium | reverse complement strand
CGCCGCAAGGTGAAGGACGGCTTGTCGTTCCATGCCGCCCTGGAAGCCGTCGCCGCTTCCACCGTGTTCACCACCCATACGCCCGTCCCGGCCGGCCACGACCATTTCGGCGAGGACATGATCTGGGACTACTTCAGCCATTGCTGCACCGACCTGGGGGTTTCCCGCGAGGAATTCATGCGTCTGGGGGGGGCCGGCCACGGCCAGGACTTCAACATGACCCGATTGGCGCTGAACGGTTCGCGCCACCACAACGGCGTTTCCAAGATCCACGGCGGCGTTTCCTCGCGCATCCTGGCGGACATGTGGCCCCAGGTGTCGGAAAGCGAATCGCCCATGGACTACATCACCAACGGTGTCCACGTGCCCTCGTTCCTGGCCCAGGAATGGCAGGATCTGTTCGACAACAAGCTGGGCTACGAATGGCGCCGCCGCATGTGCGAACTGGCCTTCTGGCAGAAGGTGGAATCGATACCCGACCATCATTTCTGGTCGGTGCACCAGGGCCTGAAGGCCCAGATGCTGCACTCGGTGCGCTACCGCATTACCCAGCAGCACCTGCGCAATCACGGCTCCGAGGCCCACCTGGAGCGCATGCTCAAGCATGCCAACCCGCTGGACCCCAACGTCCTCACCATCGGCTTCGCGCGCCGCTTCGCCACCTACAAGCGCGCCACCCTGATCTTCGAGAACATGGACTGGCTGCGCCAGATCATCAAGGAAGAGCACCGCCCGGTGCTGTTCATCTTCGCCGGCAAGGCCCACCCGGCCGACAAGCCGGGCCAGGAACTGATCCGCCGCATCCACGAGATTTCCCGCTGGCCGGAGTTCGAGGGCAAGTTCCTCATGGTGGAAGGCTACGACCTGGGCTTCGCCCGCCGCCTGGTGGCCGGCTGCGACGTCTGGCTGAACAACCCCATCTATCCCCTGGAAGCCTCCGGCACCTCCGGCATGAAGGCGGCCATGAACGGCGTGCTCAATCTGTCGGTGACCGACGGCTGGTGGGACGAAGGCTACGAGCCCGGCAACGGCTGGGCGATCAAGCCGGCGCCGGAGTATTACGACGACGCCCGGCGCAACCGGGAGGACAGCCAGTCGCTCTATGAACTGCTGCAGGACCAGGTCATTCCCATGTACTACCGGCGCCAGGAACTGGGTTTCTCCGGCGAATGGGTGAAGATGGCCAAGCGTTCCATCGCCACGCTGCTGCCGGCCTTCAACTCGACCCGCATGGTGATGCAGTACGCCAACAAGTTCTACGCGCCGGCCAGCAGGCAGTGGCGCCGTTATTCGGAAAACAGCTTCGCCGCCGCCCAGGGTCTGGCCGCCTGGAAGGCCAAGGTACGACTCTCCTGGGGCGGCGTCACCCTGCGCCGGGTGGACGATCCGAAGAAGCGCATCAGCTTCGGGGAAAGCATGGAGGTCCGGGTCGCCGCCACCCTCAACGGCCTGGTGCCCGAGGATGTTCGGGTCGAAGTGCTGATGGGACGCGCCTCCAAGAACGGCCAGGACAAGGATCTCGAAGCCATCCCCCTGCTGGCGGACGTCTGGGACGGCCAGGAATGCATCTACAAACTGGAGCTCACTCCGGAAATCTGCGGCCGCCTGCTCTACCGGGTCCGCGTCTACCCGGTCCACGACCTGCTCACCCACCCGTTCGAGACGGGGCTGATGGTGTGGCTGTGAGTAAGCGGGTGGAGAGTCGAGAGCCGAGAGTGGAGAGCCTCCGCTCTGACTGCTCTCGACTCACCGCTCTCGACTGAAGTCGATGTCGGCCTTCCTCGCCATCGGACTCGGAGCCAGTTTCGGCGCCTGGCTGCGCTGGGGCCTGGGGCTGTGGCTCAACCCGGTGTTCCCCACCCTGCCCTACGGCACCCTGGCGGCGAATCTGCTGGGGGGCTATCTGATCGGCCTGGCCATCGCCTTCTTCGCCCAGCACCCCGGCCTGCCGCCGGAATGGCGCTTGTTCGCCATCACCGGCTTCCTGGGCGGCCTCACCACCTTTTCCACGTTCTCCGCCGAAGTCTTCACCCTCATCAGCCGCGGCCAGCTGGGCTGGGCCTTGGTGGCGGCGTCGCTGCATTTGCTGGGTTCCCTGGCCTGCACCGCGCTGGGGGTGTGGACGTTCAGCCTGATTCGGGGGTAGCCAGATGCAAACCTTTTACGCGCGGTTCTGTGTCCAGGAAGGCATGAAACACGGCCACCTGCCGATCCACGAGTGGCTGTTCGAAACCGCCCGCGCCCTGGGCATCAGCGGCGGCACGGTGTTCCGCGCCGCCGCCGGTTTCGGCCGCCACGGACTTTATGAAGACCACTTTTTCGAACTGGCGGGAAAACTGCCGGAATCCGTGGAATTCTTCGCCGAGGCGGACAAGATCGCCGCCCTGATCGAGCAAGTGGGCAAGGAAGGCCTGCGCCTGGTCTATGTCACCTACCCGGTGAGCGTGGG
This sequence comes from uncultured Pseudomonadota bacterium, assembly GCA_903918705.1. Lineage (GTDB taxonomy): Bacteria > Pseudomonadota > Gammaproteobacteria > Burkholderiales > Thiobacillaceae > PFJX01. Next base: position 3,161 of record CAIXFP010000117.1, on the reverse strand, counting down.
ATTGACCGGAACGGCCTAAAGAAACACTTAGAGGCGCCGATAAGCATCCATCGATGCCCGATCGCCGCGCGCCCTGGGAGCCAAGTCGAACATGTCGCAAGAAACCATGAAACACACCGTTCTGGTGGTGGACGACACCCCGGAAAACCTGACCGTCCTGGGCGAGCTGCTGCAGCCGCGCTACCGGGTGCGGGTGGCCAATTCCGGGCGCCGCGCCCTCCAGGTGGCGGCCAGCGAGCCGCGTCCCGACCTGATTTTGCTGGACGTGATGATGCCGGAGATGGACGGCTACGCGGTTCTCAAGGAACTGCGCTCCAATCCCGGCACCCGCGACATCCCGGTCATCTTCGTCACCGCCATGGATGCCGACGCCGACGAGGAGCACGGCCTCGAACTCGGCGCCGTGGATTACATCGCCAAGCCGATACGCCCCGCCATCGTCCTGGCCCGGGTCAACGCCCACATGGAACTGAAACAGGCGCGGGACTGGCTGAAAAATCAGAACACCTTTCTGGAAAGCGAGATCGCCCGGCGCATGCGCGACAACCAGTTGATGCAGGACGTCAGCATCCGCGCCCTGGCCAGTCTGGCCGAGGCCCGCGACATGGAAACCGGCCAGCACATCCGCCGCACCCAGGCCTATGTGGAAGTCCTGGTGGCGCAATTGCGACCGCATCCACGCTTCGCCCCATATCTCAGCGATGCCATGGCCCACATGGTGGGCAAGGCCGCGCCGCTCCACGACATCGGCAAGGTGGGCATACCCGACAGCATCCTGCTGAAACCGGCGCGCCTGTCGGTCGACGAATTCACCATCATGAAGACCCACAGCGCCATCGGTGGCGACGCCATCGACCTGGCCATGCGCGGCGAACTCAGCGATGCCGACTTCCAGATCCTGCAGAACCACTGCCACCTGGGCAGCAACGCGCTGGAATCGGCGGTGCGGGATTTCGAGAGCGCGCCCCTGGCGTTCCTGGCCGTGGCCAAGGAAATCGCCATGTGGCACCACGAGAAGTGGAATGGCACCGGCTACCCGGACGGCCTGGCCGGCGACGACATTCCCATTCCCGCGCGCCTGATGGCATTGGCCGACGTCTTCGACGCTCTCGCCAGCCGCCGCGTCTACAAGGAAGCGATGCCGTTCGACGCCGCCGTGGCGCTCATTACCGAAGGCCGGGGCCAGCACTTCGACCCGGACGTGGTGGAGGCTTTCCTCGACCGTCTGGATACCTTCCGCGACATCCTGCAACGCTATGCCGATACCGACGAATCCCTGGAAATCAAGCTCAGGAACATGCGCGCGCGCGGCATGGTTTGAAGCGAACCGCGGCAAGGCCGGAGAGCGTTTGGCATGAACCCGTTTCTGCATTCCGACGACGAACTGAGCCAGCACCTCGCGGACATCGCGGTAGGTCTCTGGGAGTATGACCATGTCAGCGACCGCCTCCAGGCCAGCCCGGTCATGCGTGAACTCCTGGGCGGCGACTTTCCCGCGCCGGAGGGGTCGCCCCTGGCGGAGTGGGTCGCCCGCATGCATGACGAGGACCGACCCCGGTTCGAGGCGGCGGTGCGCGCCAGCGTCGAGACGGGCGCGCTGTTCCGCGTCGAGTATCGCGTCTCCCGCGCCGATGGCGCCTGGATATGGCTTTCGGCGCGAGGGCAGGTGTCCCGCCGCGACCCACTTGGCCGTGCCCTGAAATCCAGGGGCATCGTCACCGACATCAGCGAGCGCAAGCGCCAGGAAGCCCTGTTCCGCCTGCAGCAGAATTTCAACCAGGTGATGCTGGCGAGCCCGGATCATGCCGCCCTGGTGGAAGCCATGCTGGATGCCGTATTGGGCTTGTCCGAACTGGACGGCGGCGGCCTCTACGAGTTGCGCGGCGACGGCGGCTACCATCTCGTCGCCAGCCGGGGCCTCAGCGGCACCTTTGTGGCCAAGGTCGGCGAACTCGAACCCGGCAGCCCCAGGGCGTCCCTGCTGAATGACGGACAAACCGTGTGCAGTTGCCTGGACCCAAGCCCCGTCTGCACGCATCCCGATCTGATCCGGCAGCCGCAATTGGCGGACGAGGGGCTCACTTCCCTGATCGTCCTGCCCATTCTGGTCGATGGCCAGGTTGCCGCCGGCCTCAATCTCGCCAGCAAGCACATCCGCAGCATGCCGGCGTTGGTGACGAGTTATCTCGAAAGCCTCGCCCGCCAGTTCGGCCAGGCACTGGAACGGCTGCGGGCCCAGGAGGACGCCCGCGCGCAGCGACGGAACCTGGAAGGCTTTTTTCAGGCGATGCGCGATTTCGTCTTCGTGCTGGATAACGAGGGCCGCATCCTGCACGTCAATCCGGCCGTGAAGGACCGCCTCGGCTACGACGACAACCTGATCGGCCAGTCGGTGCTCTCCGTCCATCCGCCGCGGGTGCATGCCGAGGCGCTCCAGGTGGTCGGCGACATGCTGGAAGGCCGTCGTGGTTCCTGCCCCTTGCCCCTGCTGCGCGCCGACGGCGGGGAAATCATGGTGGATACCCGTATCGTCCACGGCACCTGGGACGGCAAGCCGGCGCTGCTCGGCATCTCCCGCGACATCAGCGAACTCAAGGCGGCCCAGGACGAGCTGATACGGCGTGACCGCTATCAACGCGCCGTGCTGGACAACTTCCCGTTCCTGGTCTGGCTGAAAGACAGCGAAAGCCGGATTCTCGCGGCCAACCAGCCCTTCGCGCGGGCCTGCGGGGTGGACAACGTCGACGATCTGGTGGGCAAGAGCGATTTCGACCTCTGGCCCCGCGATCTGGCGGAACGCTACCGCGCCGATGACCGCGAAGTCTTGCGCCACGGCCAGGGCAAGAGCGTGGAAGAGCCCATCGAGCAGGGGGAGCAGAGAAGCTGGATCGAAACCTTCAAATCGCCGGTGCTGCTGGATGGCCGGGTGATAGGCACCGTCGGCTACGCCCGCGACATCACCGAGCGGATCGAGGCGAAACGGGAACTGGAGCGGGAGCGGGGCTTTCTGAAAACCCTGATCCAGACCATCCCCGACCTGATCTGGCTGAAGGATCCTGCGGGCGTCTACCTCGTTTGCAACCCGCGTTTCGAGCAGTTCGACTTGTCCGAGGGCGGCCCGGCGTTCGAGTTGGTGCGCGAGATCGAGGACGGTCTGCCGG
>CAIXFP010000116.1 GCA_903918705.1 uncultured Pseudomonadota bacterium | reverse complement strand
TACGTCACCTCCTACCGGGTGCGCCAGGGCGTGCTGCACAACCCGGGCCGCGACCGGCGCACCACCGAGGGCGTGTTCCACATCGCCGAGGGCGGCCTGCCCATTCCCTCGGACAAGAAGGCGGTGCCCGCCGCCACCTTCGCCGCCCTGGTGCGCGCCGCGCTGAACGCGCCGGACGATCTGCTGCGCCTGCCCTTCACCGCGAATCAGGCGGAAGGCGCCCATCTCTGGGTCTCGCTGCTGCTGCGCCCGCTGGTGTCGCCGGAAGTGGATGGCGTGATGGCGGCCAAATCCATGGAAACCCGTTTTTTCGCGCCGGGGGGCCTGGTGTCCAACCTGGATTTCGTGGAGCGCATTTTCGGCAATGGCGGCGACCCCTACCTCCCGGAAAACGACGCCGGGCTCGACGTGACCGGCTGGAGCGGCCATACCGGCTGCGTCATCCTGGCGCCCCACCTGACCACCCTGCACAAGAAGGATCTCGGCCTGCCCCACTGGGATGCCGCCAGCGAACGCCAGCGCCGCGACGGCATGTGCTGGCGGGAGCCCGACGAGCTGTACAACGGCGGCCAGGCCTTCAAGATCGTCTGCCGCGACATGAGTGGGGTCATCGTCACCCTGATCGCCGACAACTATTTCGGCTACAGCAAGAAGGAGATCAAGTCCCAGATCAGCTATGCCGCCAACCTGTTCGGCGGCACCGAGGAGGAACACTCCGGCGGCGCCCTGGCCTTCGCCTCCTACAACCTGGGCGAAAGCTATGTGCCCGACAGCCGCCTGCCCGACCACGGCCACACCCTGGCCGAGGTGCTGGATCTGCTGGGCGACGGCGTGACGCTGCACCCGGAAGGCCATGCCAGCGACAAGCGCTACAAGAACATCCACATCGTGCCGGAAGACGCGCGCTTCGACGTCAACACCCTGCAGGTGACCTGGGGCGAGGGCGCCACCCCCGCACGCCAGATCAAACTGCTGGCGGGCCACACCTATTTCTATCCCTGCGGCTACAAGATCGAACTGCAAAAGCATCCCCAGGCGCCCACCTGGCGACTGCTCGGCACCGAGGCCGAAGGCGTGTTCTGCTACAAGCCCTGCACCGTTTCCGGCGGCGGCAAGTCGGAGATTTCCAAGTCACTGGCGGGCTCGTTGCTGTCCGGACCGTTCTTCGTCAAGGATCTGAAGGACGACCTGGACCAGGTGGAAGCCATCTTTCGGCGCGATTTTTCCGACCGCTACAAGGTCGTGCCGCCCGAGGGCCGCGATACCCGCGGCCTGCTCAGCGCCGAGCGCTCGGTGGGCTCGGCGATCCGCCTGCTCACCCCGTCGGCCACCGAATACAGTCCTGAGTACAACGCCTGGGTGGAATCCATTCCCCAGCACATCCGCTCCCTGGCCTTCATCATCAAGCGCTTCTACCGCCAGGAATGGGGCGACAACTGGCGCGAACACTTCTCGGTGGACCTGATCAACGGCCACCCCGCCCATGAACTCAAGTACCACGGCCGCCAACTGGTGGCCAGCTACCTGCGCGTGGGCCGCATGACCGACGGCTCCTGGCGCGTGTTCAAGCTGCGCCAGAATTTCGAGGGCGCCCACAAGGTGCAACTGGCAGACGACATCGCCGTGGCCACCACCCTGCCGGCCAGCCAGTTGCCCCATCTGAGCCCGGCCTGGACGCATCCTTCGGTGAAGCTGGTGGAGAACTGCGAGGCACGCCTGTTCCAGCGTCCGGACGACGCCAAACACCGCGGCATGGACCCCCAGACCGAACTCGACCTGACCCTGGCGGACAATTTCATCTCCAATTTCGCCCCCCTCAATCGCCAGGACGCCCGCGACCTGGTGGACGACGTGGTGGAGTTCTCGCAATACACCGAGCCCATGCGCCAGTTCATCCAGGCGGCGGCCGACGCCGTGGAGGACGGCTGGTTCGTGTCTTCCGCGCACCCGCGCATCGTCGGCGGCAAGCCCAGCCCCAACGTGCGCTATCTGCAGATGCGACCGGATCTGGCCAACCCGCGCGAACGCTATCTGGCGGAACTCGGTTCCCACCTGCAGCGGCGCATCCCCGCCGGCCAGCCGGTGCACTTTCCGGTCAACGCCGTGCTGCCGGGGCGCCGCAACAACCCCATCGCCCCCGGCATCAAGCCGCTGGCGGTGTACGGCCCGATCCATTACCAGGAACTGCCCGAGTTGTTCATGGACGTCATCGCCAGCCTCTCCGGCAAGTCGCCCTCCACCACCGGCGCCGGCTCGGAAGGCGCGCTGACCAAGGGGCCGTTCAACGCGCTGACCGCCACCGCCGACCTCAACAACGCCCTGGTTTCCTTCATCCTGTGCGGCTACCCCGGCTTCAGTTCGGCGGCCGGCTTCATCGGCAAGGAACGTCGGGTCGACCATGACGTGAGTTACCTGGTGCCGGAGATCTGGAGTCGTCTCACCCAGCACGAGCAAGATCCGGCCTGGCTGATCGAACGCGGCTACCTGGAAAAGCTGGAGGATTTCGACCACCAGGGCCAGCGGGTGTTGGCGAGCCGCCTGGGCTACCGCATCACCAGCGGTTTTGCCCATGCCTACCTGGGCAAGATCTTCGACAGCCCCATGGCCGTGTTCGACGAAGCCATGCTGAAGCCGGAAACCCAGGATTTCGCCGCCTACGTGGAAGGCATCCAGCACATCATCGCTTCCCAGCGCCAGGTGGCCCAGGGCTACCTGGACGACGGCTCCATCCATGACGCCTGCCCGCCCCTCGCGGCGCTGCTGCACATCATGGTGGACGGCGAGTTCCAGGGCAAAGACCTGCACCATCCCGAGATTCGCGCCCTGTTCACTCGGGAATCCCTGCTCGCCAGCGACTGGTACCGGGAACGCCTGGACATCAAGCAGAGCCGCGACATCGCCCTGGCCGCGCGCAAGGTGGAATATCTGCGCGCCTTCCTGGAGGCGGACGCGCGGGAACGCTGCGACCCGGACCAACTCGGCCCCTGCCAGGCCCTGCTGGCCCAGGCCCAGGCGGAACTGGTGCGGGTGGGCAGCCCGGCTTACCGGGAAAGCCTGTGGGGCAGCCTGGGCGCGGACTGGGTGCATCGGAAGTGAGTCTTTCCCCCTCTCCCTCCGGGAAATATCTGGAGGGAGAGGACACGGAATGGTTTAGCCCGCCGCGGCCCATACGAGCGGTGCTCCCTCCTCCCGATGGGGAGGGGCGTAACCCTGCGACACTATGTCGCATTCCCCGATGTATCAGCGTTTTCTAACATTCCGCCTCATTCAAGATAACGGAGTCCGGAATGAAAACGCGCCTGAAGCCCCTGGTCGCCCTGCTGGCCGCCTGCCCGCTATACGGGGTCGCCGCCGAGGCGATACCCACCCTGGACGAGATCGTCGTCACCGCCAGCAAGCCCAGCCAGGAAGCCGTCGGCACGATCGCCCCTTCCGCTCTGGCGGCCTTGCGCCCGGCCAGCAGCGATGCCGCCAGTCTGCTGCGTGACGTTCCCGGCGTCAGCCTCTACAGCGCCGGCGGTGTCTCCAGCCTGCCGGCCATCCACGGCCTGGCCGACGACCGCGTCAACGTCCAGGTGGACGGCATGGATTTGATGCCGGCCTGTCCCAATCACATGAACTCACCGTTGTCCTACATCGACCCCAGCAACGTGGCCAGCGCCAGGGTTTACGCCGGGCTGGCCCCGGTCAGCGCCGGCGGCGACAGCCTGGGCGGCTCGATCCAGGTGAAGTCGCCCGCGCCCGCGTTCGCCGCGCCTGGGAATACCCTGCTCCAGGGCCAGGCCGGCGCGTTTTATCACAGCAACGGCGATGCCCACGGCGCCAATGTCTCGGCCACCATCGCCAGCGACAGCGCGAACCTCACCTACAACGGTTCTACCGCCCAGGCCGGCGACACCAAGGCCGGTGGCGACTTCAAGGCAGCCACCGCCAGCCTGCCGGCCGACGTGGTGGGTTCGACCGCCTACAAGTCCGAGAATCAGGATCTCGGCGTGGCCTGGCGCCACGACAACCATCTGCTGGAACTGAAGGTCGGCTTTCAGCACATTCCCTATGAGGATTTCTCCAACCAGCGCATGGACATGACCAGGAACGACAGCACCCAGGTCAATCTTCATTACAACGGCCGCTTTGGCTGGGGCACGCTGGACGCGCGGGTGTACGACGAAGACACCAGGCACGAGATGAATTTCGGCGCGGACAAGCAGTTCCAGTACGGCACAGCGCCCGGCATGCCGATGAACACCGAGGGAAAAACCAAGGGGGCAAAGATTCATGCGGACCTCATCCTCAACCAGCGCGACACCCTGCGAATTGGCGGC
>CAIXFP010000115.1 GCA_903918705.1 uncultured Pseudomonadota bacterium | reverse complement strand
GTTTGGCTCCGTGAGGCCGCATGGGAGCTGAGGTTCGCGCCTTCGATCACTTGCACCGGTTGGGTGAGCCCGCTGCGCGTTCGATTGCGGGCCTGTCGCGCCGTCCGGCTGCGTTGCTCCTGATGAAACAACTAAGCGAAGGACCAGGCCGCCAAACGACGGCGGCCAAGTTCCTGCTTATCCTTGCGGGCCCTGGCCCGCGGCGTCGTCGCGTCTTGCCAGCCGACCCGACAGAGCCACACTCGGGAGCGTTCAACTGAGGAACCAAGATTAATTGCTGACCATCATCGACTGGTGTCGGGCCGATGTCGGGTTAGTTGAGACATCCAAGTCGGTCGTGCGGGTGGCACTTGCTCGGCCTCAACAGCGACTCGGCTATCGGGATAGACTGCCACCAACGCCTGCTCTGCGGGACAGGGCAGGCTGGCGGCAACCGGCCATCAACGGTCATAGAGGCCGCCAATATGTAACTACATCGATCGGCGGCTTCCGCGCGGACAGCCGTCATCCAACTTTTAAGGAACGCCGAGTTCAGCGCCAATCCTCGACCTGCAATCCGCTAACTCGTTTGAACTCACCGACATTGGACGTGACCACCACCAAACCCCGTGCCAGACCTGCACCGGCGATCAGAGCGTCATAGGCTCCAATGGGCTGCCCCATGATCTTTAGCGCGGCGCGGATCGCCGCGGCGGCCTTGGCATCGGCTTCGTCGAATGGCAGGGTGGCGATGGTCGAAAAGAAGGCGTCCAGCATGGGAGCCAACTTTCTTGCCCGCTCGGCGTTGAGCGCGAGGCCGTAATCAACCTCCATGCGCGTCAGCGCTGATACAGCGATCAGGTTCGGAGGCGTGGCCTTGACACGCGCCAGGACATTCGGGTGGCCCTTCACGAAATCAGAGACCGTGCAAGTATCGAGCAGATAGTTCATGCCAGCGGATCGGTTACTGGCGGCTTGATGTTGTCTCTGCCGGCCTCAAACGAGGGCAAGTCGGCCATACCCTGGAAGGCGAGCACCTCATCAGGCCATTGTGGTTTGCAATGTCGGTTCAACCACTCGCCCACCGCCCGGCGCACCAGGGCATTGCGGTTCTCACCCGCCTGCTTGGCTACCTGATTGAGCTGCTGACCAGTTTCGTCGTCTAAGTAGATATTGAAATTCATGGCTGCGCCCCTCATAACTGCTTGATATGTTATGTGCTATGGGGGCGAATTTCAACCAGGCGCAGTAACACCAGCACCGCTTCCAGGTCGTCGCGCAACTTCAGTCATTGCGGCAACCGCTCCCGCGCCGCGTTGGCGCGGATTACCTGCTGGATCACCCCACGGCTGGCGTGGCGCAATTCCGTGCCCAGGGAATACTTGTGATACCTGGAAAACCCCGCCACTACCTGCTCGAAGTGCACCGCCGCGTCCAGGGCGGCCTTGTAGATGGGCAAGTGTTCATAGCGGGCCATAGCGAAAAACAGGTGTAAAAAAGTTCGATAAACCGCAGGGGGCTACCGCCCCCTGCACCCCCGAAAGGGCCGAAGCGCCCGAAGCGCCGAATCACCCACGCCGCCGCGCCAGTCCCAATACGCCCATCCCCAGACCCCGCAGCAACACCGTCGCCGGCTCCGGCACGTTGCCCGACGCCGCGGCAGCGACATCGCCGGGACGAACCGCCCACGCATAGCGGTCGATGAACTTGAAGTCGAAGTCCTGGCTGCCGTTGTGCATGATGAAGAGCCACGCGAAGTCGGTAGCGGGCGCGTACTCCAACCCGGACCAGTACACGTCGGACTGCAGGTTGGTGAACGGGCCGGTGTTCGCCAAGCCCCAGCCGGCTAGCGGCCAATTGCCTGATGTGTCGTAGTAACCCTTGTTGCCCAGCTCGGTGTAGTACAGCGTCGCCAGTTCGCTGTATACCGTGCCGCCGCTCACCGTCTGCACGTTGTAACCGCAGTCGGTGCCGCTATAGGCGAGATTACAGCCCGAGGAACCCGTGTCGATCATGGTGGGCAGGCGCCAGTCGTTGTAGCCCAGGTAGTCCGCCGCGTTCATAGCGGTAATCCACTGATTCGCGGTGTCCCAGGTCATGGTGCCGTTTGACTGGATGCCACTGACGCCAAAGGTATTGGTCGCCGCCAGGTTGGCGTTCTGCAGCCAGGTGAGGTTGAGCACGTCGTCGTAGATCAGCCCGCCACCGCGGTCGATCAGGGTCGCCTGCGCCGCGCCGGAAAAAGCCAGGCCCGCCAGCAGGGCAAAAATCAGAGGTTTTGTTTGCATGGTTTGCTCCAGGGGTTGCTGTGCAGGACTTTCCCGCACTCTGGGCACGGTTAAGCAATTACCTTGCCACATGTATTTGCGATTTGGCTGTCTCTTTATATTCATACACTTGGCGACAAGGCAGGCAGGCAGGCAGGCAGGCAGGCAGGCAGGCAGGCAGGCAGGCAAAAGTGTAAATATTTTCGACTAAGGTGCAAGCCGGCTAGCCATTTGTTCGCGCTACAAGCGGATGCTCCTACCCTCGCCCGCGGATCCTGCCCAGATTGAAAGCACCACCCGAAAAACGAGACACCATCCCTTTGATCATCTTGCCGAATGGTGGGCGAATGGCCGTTGAAACTCAAATAGGCGCCCGTCATGACCTCAAATGCCGAGCGGGTCTTCTGGGTCGGAAGTACCGACTCGAAGTTAGAGGAAGCGGTCATCGGTGAATGGCAGCAATGCGGTTCGGCCGGCTGACCGTTCTGGCCAACGACCCGCCGCCCAGTCATTTCAAATGGCAGGCAGCTGTGCGACCTACTGCCGATGTCCACCTCCCTTTGAAGGGCTGCTTGGTATCGTACCTCCCTCGCCCACCAGCACAAGCCCGTAGGTCGCATCCTCAGCCGACCTCCAACCCCTCAGATTGGCTGCCGATCACGACCTTTACATACTGAACTCCCTGGTCGTGGGCACCCGGAAGCTGTTGCGCCATGACGGCGGGGATAGCGACTACGTCAACCACGCCCGCGACCTGCTCGCGATCCTATCGGATAAGGCAGAAACGGCCGTGGATGCCGTGGACCTGGGGCGCCTGGCAAACTGGAGACCTTCACCGGCGCTCTTGTAGGCCCGTGGTGCCCTCGCCAGTGCTGGGCGATACCCGGTCAGCGGTACGCACGCCCCCACAGGCACGTCCAGCACCCACCCCCTGGCCATGATGACCTCCAGCAGCCTGGCGCCCTCCTGGGCCATCTCGTCGGGGTCATCGCGAACCAGGCGGGCCGTCCGGTTGGGGAACAGGAAGTCGCCGGTCGGCCTGGATATCTCGAAGTCGGGGTGGGGGTCGATGGCGCCGCCGAACATGTCGCCCACGGCGCAGCAGCTCGGGATGTCCAGGCCGGCGACAGGCCAGAGGTGTGCCCAGTGTTTAGAACTTGGGATCGGGGCTTCTCTCGCACTGCTTCCCCGGCGCTTCCCCAGGAATCTTGCAAAGAAAACGGCGACCCCGAAGGCCGCCGTAACTTGCTGATTCCGCTAGGTAACTTTGGTGGGCAGTAGTGGTTTCGAACCACCGACCCCCGCCGTGTGAAGGCGATGCTCTACCACTGAGCTAACTGCCCAAAGCGGCGCGCATTCTACGAAGGACGGGCAGATCGGTCAAAGGCTTTTTTGCCGCCCGAGCCTAGTAGAATCGCGACCTTTCGTATTCGACACCCCGACCATGGTCCGCACCCGCTTCGCTCCCTCTCCCACCGGCTACCTGCATATCGGCGGCGCCCGCACCGCGCTGTTCTCCTGGGCCTACGCCCGCAAGTTGGGCGGCGAGTTCATCCTGCGCATCGAGGACACCGACCAGGAACGCTCCACCCAGGCCTCCGTCCAAGCCATCCTCGACGGCATGGCCTGGCTCGGCATCGACTGGGACGAGGGCCCCTACTACCAGATGCAGCGGATGGAACGCTACAAGGCGGTGGTGGACCAGTTGCTGGAAGCGGGCCAGGCCTATTACTGCTACGCCAGCAAGGAAGAACTCGACGTGATGCGCGAGGCGCAGAAGGCGCGCGGCGACAAGCCCCGCTACGACGGGCGCTGGCGGCCGGAACCGGGCAAGGCGCTGCCGCAGCCGCCGGCCGGAATCACCCCGGTGATCCGCTTCAAAACGCCCCAGGAAGGAGAAGTCACCTTCAACGACCTGATCAAGGGCCCCATCACCGTGGCCAACGCGGAACTGGACGACTTGGTGATCGTGCGCGGCGACGGGGTGCCCACGTACAACTTTGGCGTGGTGGTGGATGACTGGGACATGGCCATTTCCCACGTCATCCGCGGCGACGACCACGTCAACAACACCCCGCGCCAGATCAACATCCTCCTGGCCCTGGGTGCGCCCATCCCCACCTACGCCCACGTGCCCATGATCCTGGGCCAGGACGGCGAGCGCCTGTCCAAGCGCCACGGCGCGGTGTCGGTGCTGCAATACCGCGACGACGGCTACCTGCCCGAGGCGCTGCTCAACTACCTGGCCCGTCTGGGCTGGGGTCACGGTGATGATGAGATGTTTACGCAGGCACAGTTTGTCGAGTGGTTCGAGGTCGGTCATGTCAACCATGCCGCCGCGCGTTTCGATGCCGCCAAACTCGCCTGGATCAACCAGCAATTCGAGGCTCAGGGCCCGCTACCGAGCAATCCAATGACCAAGGCGCTGGCCTACGCCCGTGAGCGACGATTCGGGCTGGAGGTCTATCTGACCGACCCCGATGTGCCGATCGATACCAACCATCTGGAACGGGCGCTTCGGGCGATTCCAATGGGCAGGAAAAATTAGATC
>CAIXFP010000114.1 GCA_903918705.1 uncultured Pseudomonadota bacterium | reverse complement strand
TGCTCGGTGCTCAGGCCGTCACGCCGGATCAGATACGCCATTCCCGTGATGGCATTGAGCGGCGTCCGTATCTCATGGCTCATATTGGCGAGGAAGGCGCTCTTGGCCACATTCGCTGCTTCCGCCTTCTGCCGGGCGATCGTCAATTCACTGATGTCGAAAGCCATGACGAACAGGCCCACCACCATGCCGTCCTGGCGATCGGGGATGTAGTGGATTTCGGCATGGCGATGGCCTCCGCCGCGGGTGGGAAAGCTTTCCTGGAATTGTTGCGGCTGGCCCCGCAAGGCCGCGTCGAGCCGCGGCAACAACTGATGGTAGCGCGTCTCGCCGAATACCTCGCGAAAGGATTTTCCGACCAGCCATTCTGGCCCACACCCTATCCATTCCTCGTATGCCGGGTTGGCGAAGCGATTGATGTATTCGGTATCCCAATACCCGACCACGCCTGGAATGCTGTTCAGGATGGTCAGCAACTGGGCTTTCTGGTGGGTGAGTTCCACCGTGCGTTGATCGACGAGACTCTGGAGATGTCGGCGGTGCTGATCGAGTTCCTCGCTCATGCGCTCGCGTTCCAGCAGCGCCCGCTCCAGGTTGCGGGCCTGCAATCCTTCTTCCAGGCCCAGACGGACCGCCCGGTCGAGCATGTCGTTCAGGTAACGCGCGCCGTCCTGGGTGGCGAGCAGGAGCACCAGGGTCATGATTCCGAATCCCCAATGCAGGGGCGAATCGGCCTGGACCAGAAGCACGCCGGCCATGGGTGCCAGGATCAGGAGCGAATACAGCCGGAAAGCCAGCAAGACCGGCGAGAGCGTGGATACGCCGCCGGCGACCATGCCCACGAGCACCAGCCCGGTCAACAACCGTTCGCCATCCAAGGTGCCCCACATGAACACCCCGGCGGCGGAACCCCACACGATGGCGGCCCAGGCGGTGGCGGTGATGTAGCGGCGCTGCCAGTCCCGGGCCTCGAATCCACCGGGGCTGACGATATGGAAACGCCACGCCAGGAAGGTGCGCCAGAGGATGGCGCTCAGCGCGAGTAACCACCAGAGGAGGGCACGCGCAAAGGATGTGCCCAGGGTTGTGTTCACATAGGCCAGGATCGATGAATTGACCAGATTTACCAACTGGTTCGTGTAGGCATTCCGGAACAGCAGCCGCGTTTTCTGGAGTTCGGTCTCTGTCGCGACGTGTTCGGGAGCGTTGTTACCGGGTGGCGTCATCATTGCTGGGGCCGGAATCTCTGGGGTTGAGCGTCGGCGAAGTTTGCATCAGTTTTAACGAATCCAGTAGCCGTGAAACCATGGATCGGTATCCATGGCAGCCGAGCCCCGATTGCCAAGACCCTGGCCGGCAAGCTCCGTCGTCTCCGGGCCACGTTACCTGAAACCGGTCACTGGCGGAGCGGACGGCTATTCCATCCGCAGTGCCGCCAGCGGCGGCCGTTCCAACAGGTCGCGGGTGGCCAGCCAGCCGGCGGCAAGCACCAGGAGCATGCCGCCGCCGCCGCCGAACAGCCAGATCCAGGGGTCCGGGTGGTGCGGCAGGTCGAACACCCGGCGCGACAGCACCCAGGCCAGCACACTGGCGGAGGCCGCCGCCACTGTCCCGGCGAGCAGCCCCAGAAGGGCGAATTCACTGGCCAGGGCGGCGCGCAGCGTGCGCCGGGATGCGCCCAAGGTGCGCCAGAGGCCGATTTCCCGGGCGCGCTCGTTGCGCCGCGAGTAAAGGGCAGCAAGCATGACCAACACCCCCACGGCCAGGCTGAACAGGAACACCCCTTGCACCGCCTGGCTGATCCGGTCGGTGAGGCCGCGCAACTCGTCGATGAGTTGCGCCACGTCGATCACGGTCAGGTTGGGGAAGGCCGCCAGGAGCCCGGTCAGCACGGCGCCACGTGCCGGTGGCAGATGGAAGCTGGTGATGTAGCTCTTGGGCAGGTTCATCATGGCGCCGGGCGGAGTGGCGACGAAGAAATTCACCCGGAAGGAATCCCATTCAACCTTGCGCAAACTGACGACGCGGCCGCCCAGCGGCAAGCCGCCGACGTCGAAATCGAGACGGTCGCCCAGGTGCATGCCGAGGGTCTTGGCGATGCCCGCTTCCACGGTGAAGCCGCTGTTCTGCCCCGCTGCCCACCACTGCCCGGCCACCAGTTCGTTGTCGGGCGGCAGGTCGGCCAGTTCCGAGAGGTTGAATTCCCGCTCCGCCAGATTGCGCGCGCGCCCCTCCGGGTAGTCCCTGGGGCGCACCGGATTCCCGGCGATGGCGATGAGGCGGCCGCGGATCATGGGATAAAGCGTCACCCCGGCGACGCCGTGGCCTTGCAGCCAGGATTGCACCAGCGCCACCTGGTCCGGCTGGATGTTGATGACAAATCGGTTGGGAGCGCCGACGGGAATCTGGTTGCGCCAGGCGTCCAGCAGGTCGCCGCGCACCAGGGTGAGCAGCAGCAGGGCGAGCAGGCCCAGGCTCAGGGCCATGGCCTGCAGGGTGGTTTCCCAACCGCGCTGTTTCAGGCCCAGAAGGCCCAGTCGCGGCCCCGGCGGCAGATGGCGTGCCAGTTTCGCCAGGGGCCACAGCAGGGCCTGGATCAAGGCCACCGCCAGCGCCATCACGGTCAGCACACCGCCGCCGACGATCCCCGCCAGGCGAAGTTCGCCGGCCTGCCAGACGATCAGCCCGGCCACCAGGGCGAGCCCGGCCAGATGCGCGAACACGGCGGCGCGCTCGGGAGGACCGAGATCCCGGCGCAGCACCCGCAGGGTCGGCACCCGGGCCAGGCGCAGCAGGGGGGGCAGGGCGAAGGCCAGGATCAGGATCATGCCCGTCAGGAGCCCCAGAACCGCCGGCTGCCAGGAGGGCGCCGGCAGTTCCAGGCGCATGACGCCGCTCAGCAGATCCGCCAGGGCTCTTTGCGTGAACCAGCCGAGGAGGGCGCCGAAAGCCCCGGCCGCCAGGCCCATGGCAGCCAGTTGCAGGAAATACAGGCTGAGAAGGCGGCGCTGGCTGGCGCCGAAGCAGCGCATCAGGGCGTACTGGTCGAAATGCCGCTGCACGAAGCGGCGCAGGGCCATTTGCGTGGCGGCCGCCGCCAGCACCACGGTGAGCACGGCGGCCAGGCCCAGGTAGCGACGCGCCTTGTCCAGGATCTGGCGTAGTTCCGGGCGGACATCGCCCACCTCCTCCAGCTTCTCGCCACGCCCCAGGCGTGGCTTGCACCAGGCCTGGTAGGCCATCACGGCGTCGCCCTCGCCGGCCACCAGGAAGCGGTAGTTCACCCGACTGCCTTCCTGCACCAGGCCGGTTCTCGCCAACTCGTCGGCCCGGATCAGCACCCGCGGCGCCAGGGCCATGAAGTTGCCGCCGCGTTCCCCCTCGAAGGTGATGATGGCCGCCACCCTGAAGCGGGCCGCGCCCAGTTCCACCGTGCCGCCCACCGCCAGCTTCAGTTCGCCGGCGGCGCGGGAATCCAGCCAGGCTTCACCGGGGCCGGGCAGGGCGCGGGTGGGTGCGTCGGCGGCGTAGGGCGCCGGGGCGGTGCGCAGCGTGCCGCGTAACGGATAAGCGGGGGCCACCCCCTTGATGCCGGCCAGCAGATTCCTGTCGCCGGCCATGGCCATGCTCAGAAACGCGGCACTGGAACTCACCCGCAGGCCGCGGCGGTGAGCCTCGTCGGCGAAGGCGGCGGGTATGGGGTGGTCGGCGGCCACGGCCAGGTCCGCCGCCAGCAGGGTGTTGGCCTCGCGTCCGAGGGCCAGCCGCACCCGGTCGCCGAAAAAGGCCACGGCGGTGAGACTGGCTACCGCCAGGGCGATGGCCAGCAGCAGCACGCGGATCTCGCCGGCGCGCCATTCGCGCAGAAGGAAGCGGAGGGAGAGTGGGAGGTTCATCGTGGAATGGCGTCCAAGCGGGCCTGTAGCGCCGGCGCTACAGGTGGGAAACCGGCGTTCGGCCTCATCCCGCCACCAGCCTGCCCGCTTCCAGCCGCAACTGGCGCTGGCACAAGGCGGCCAGGGTAGGGTCGTGGGTGACGACGATCAGGGTGGAGCCCTGGGCTCCGTTCAATTCGAACAACAGGTCGATGATCTGGGCGCCGGTGTGGACGTCCAGGTTGCCGGTGGGCTCGTCGGCCAGGAGGATGCGCGGCGCCACGGCGAAGGCGCGAGCCAGGGCAACGCGCTGCTGCTCACCACCGGAAAGCTGCGCCGGCCGGTGCCGCATACGTCCGCCCAGGCCCACCTTTTCCAGGTGGCGGGCGGCCACTTCCGCCGCATCCGCCTTGCCCGCCAGTTCCAGGGGCAGCATGACGTTCTCCAGGGCGGAGAGGCCGGGCAGCAACTGAAACGACTGGAACACGAAGCCCATGCCGCGCTGGCGCAAGGCCGCGCGGCCATCCTCGTCGAGCGCGAATAGATCCTGGCCGTCCAGGAGCACGCGCCCGGCGCTGGGAACGTCCAGGCCGGCGATCAGCCCCAACAGGGTGGATTTCCCCGAACCGGAGCTGCCGACGATGGCCACACTCTCGCCGGGGTTCACGGCGAAGGAAACATCGGCGAGGATGTGCAGGGGGTCTTCGCCCACTTGTACGGTCTTCCCGAGGTTGTCTATGTCGATGCGCATGAAAGTCTTCAGTTTGTTGTTTCTGGCCAGTGGCGCCGCCGCGGCGGCGCCCACCATCCTGGTGTTCGGCGACAGTCTATCCGCCGCCTACGGCATTCCGCGCGAATCCGGCTGGGTCAACCTGCTGCAGAAGCGTCTGCCAGGGTATCAGGTGGTCAATGCCAGCGTCTCCGGAGAAACCACGGCCGGCGGCCTGACCCGCCTGCCCGGCGTGCTGGCCGCGCATCGTCCGCGAATCACCATTCTCGAACTCGGCGCCAACGACGGCTTGCGCGGTCTGCCCTTGGCGGCCGCCACGCACAACCTGGAAACCATGGTGGACCTGGCGAAACGGCAGGGCGGCAAGGTCTTGCTGGTCGGCATGCGTTTGCCGACCAACTACGGCCCGGCCTATGCCGGCAAGTTCCAGGCGCTGTTCGGGGAAGTCGCGCGGGCTCGCAAGGTGCGCCTGGTTCCCTTTTTGTTGTCCGGCATGGCCGAGCAGCGCGAACATTTCCAGGCCGACGGCCTGCATCCGGATGCCGAAACGCAACCGCAGTTGATGGAGAATGTCTGGCATGAGCTGAAGCCCCTGCTCAAGGAGAAATGATGGAAGCCCGCCTGATCGAGATCGAAATCAAACTGAGCTATGCCGAGGACACCCTGGATGTCCTCAACCGCACGGTGTTCCGCCAGCAGGAGCAGATCGAGCAATTGCGGCAACTGGTGGTGCGCCTGGCCAACCAGCTTCAGGACATGGCGCCGCCGGAGCGCCGCGGCCTGGAGGAAGAACGGCCGCCCCACTACTGAGCGGCGGCGATCACTGCAACACCTGCAGCACGATGCGGCGATTGCTCTGGCCGACTCGGCTGGCGGCTTCCAGGGCGCCGTAGGACATCACCGACATGCGCAATAACGGTATGCCGCATTGCTCGTTGAGATAGTTCTTCACCACGACGGCTCGCGCCATGCCGAGTTCGTAATTGTGGTCGTCGGAACCGAAACCGTCGGTATGGCCCTGGATCTGGAGATGGTAGGCGGTGCCCAGGGACTTCAGGCGCAGGGCCAGGGCATCCAGCTTGGCCTTGTCCTGATCGCCCAGATCGGGGGAGTTGATCGGGAACAAGGTCTTGTCCTGGGTCAATGTGACGGACTCCACCACCTTGCCGAAGATCTTGCGCTGCCCCAGGCCGGTGGCGTCGAGGGCGTCCTGGGCCATGCGCATGACTTCGTCGAGGCGCTTTTCCAGGGCCGCCAGGCGGGCGGCGTCCGCGTCCAGGCGCGGCCCGGCCCGGTCCGCCTGCTCGCGCACACTCGCCAGGCTGGCCTGCATGGCCGCGGCCTGGGCCTGGGTTTCGCGGATCCGGGCCGCGACTTCTCCCAGACGTTGTTCCGATTTGTCGATGCGGCTGCCGGCGCTGTCGGTCTTCTCGGTCAGGCCGGGGAGGGTGGCCTGTAGGGTCTCGGTTTGCCTGCGGGTAGCCGCGATCTGGTCGGTCAGGCCTGTCTGCTGGTCTTCCAGGGTGTCGATGCGGTCGCTGAATTCCGCGCTGTCGGCATCCTGTTCCTGAGACTTCTCCAGGAATTGGGCATGGAGTTGAGCCACCTGCTGATCCAGGCGCTGCCCGGTTTCCCGGGTCTGCTCGCGCAGAGCCGCCTGCTGAACGGCCTGAGCGTTATCGTCGGCGAGTTTCCGCAAACGCCGCTCCGCCGCATCCAGACGCTCGGCCAGGGCCTGGTCCGCAGCCTGCCGGGCGGCCACGGCGCCGGTAACCTGAGCGCTCAGGTCGGACTGGCGGCTGGCCTGGGCGGTGACCGAACCCTGCACACGCTGTAGATCGCGGGCCATGGCATCCATCTGTTTCCCGAGTTCCGCGATGCGCTCCTGCTGGGACTTGGCATCAGCCTGGAGGCGAGTTTCCAGGCCCGAGAGGCGCTGGTTCGTGGCATCGGCGGATTCGGCAACGCCCTGTTGGGTGGCACAGCCCGCCAGGGTCAGCAAGGCGGCGGAAACAGCAAGGGTGAGAAGGCGAGGCGTCATGGGCATTCCTGAAAAAATAAAAACGGTTGCGCGCAAGGCGGCGCGAGGCGGTACCGAGGCCTTGAGCCTAGCCAGCCTCGGCAAGTTCCCTGAGCAGGGCCCGCAGCAGCACCCAGCAGCGCGCCACCGAGGCAATTTCCACCCGTTCGCCTGGGGCATGGGCACCGCGAATGTCGGGGCCGAAGGAAAGCATGTCCAGAGCGGGGTGGCTGGCCGCCAACAGGCCGCACTCCAGGCCGGCATGTATGACCTGAAGACGCGCCGGCGAGCCGAATGCTTTCGCATAGGCATGCTGGCCCATGGCCAGTAGCGGTGACGCCGGATTCGGTTGCCAGCCCGGATAGGGGCCGACCTTTCTGGCCTGGAACTCGTGACTAACGGCACCGCGGATGATCCGGTCGGCCAGTTTCGTGGCCTCGCCGTCGATCAGTGAACGCACCATGAATACCGCGCGACAGCCATCCTGCTCCAGTTTCACAACGCCCAGATTGTCCGAGGTTTCCACCACGCCGGGAAAGGCGTCACTCATGCGTGCGACGCCATGGGCGGCGCCGTGCAAAAAGCCGAGCACGGCGGCCTGATGGGCCGACGTCAATACATGGCCGTTGGGTTCGTCCAGCGGCTGGCAGGACAGCACCAGACCATCGTCGATTCCGGCCAGCGCCGGCTGCCAGCGCGCCAGCAACTCACCCAGCAGCGCCGGCAGTTGTGCGACGGCGGTGGCGGGCAGGGCCACCTGGGCGAGAGCCTCGCGCGGAATGGCATTGCGCGCGCTGCCGCCTTCCATGGCCAGCATGCGGGCATTCAGACGGGCGGCGAGTTCGCGCAGGGCCTCCAGCAGCAGTTTGATGGCATTGCCACGACCGCGATGGATGTCGATGCCGGAATGGCCGCCCACCAGGCCGGTGACCGCCACCTGCCAGACCGTGTGGCCCGGCGGCAGAGGCTCGCGCGCACAGGCGCGGTGGGCTTCCACATCCATGCCCCCGGCGCAGCCGAGATAGAACTCGCCCCATTCCTCGGTATCGAGATTGATCAGGTAATGGCCGCGCAGCGTGTCCGGTTGCAGGCGTCGGGCGCCTCCCATGCCGGCTTCCTCGTCCACCGTGAGCAACACCTCCAGGGGCGGGTGCACCAGATCCGGATCCTCCAGGGCCGCCAGAGCCAGGGCCACGCCAATGCCGTTGTCCGCGCCCAGCGTGGTTTGATCCGCCACCAGCCAGCCGTCCCGCAGCACCGGGCGAATCGGATCGCGCTGGAAATCATGGTCGTGGCCGGCATTCTGCTGGCACACCATATCCAGATGTCCTTGCAGCACCACGCCGGGGCGATCCTCGCAGCCGGGGCTGGCCGGCTTGCGCAGGATCAGGTTGCCGGCGGCATCCACCTCGCTTTCCAGTCGATTTTCCCTTGCCCACACCAGCAGATGCGCGCGTAAGGCGGCTTCCTGTTTGGAATGCCGGGGAATGGCGCAGAGCGTGGCGAAATGATCCCAGACAGGGCGCGGTTGCAGGTCGGCAAAGGGTGAAAGGCTCATCGCGAAGTTCGAGTTGAATCGGGCGCGGGAATTATCCAGGTATTTGAGATGGCTGCCGCAGTCGTGCCGGCAATCCGACGCACCGAACCCCGGCACCGGGATGGCGCCTGACGTAGCCAGATTCACGGCACATTCGTCGCGATCCGAGCGGAATACCTGAAGCACCCTGGCGCCCGGCGCCGCGAGCAGATAGTCGATGTGCCAGCGGGATTTCTTTTCCTGTCGCAGATGCCGGGCAATACGCGCCTCGAAATTGCGCAGGGCTGAACCGGTGTAGACGTAGTCTCCCGCCGGGAACGAAAACTCACCGAGTCGTCCGACGCGCAAGCGGGTATCGGCGCTCAGATGGATCAGGAGTTGATAGGTGCGCGGCAACTTGGTTCTGAATGGGTGGAAGACCGAAGAAGACTGCGATAGGAGCGCAGTTAGAAATCTGCCAAGAAGCAGGAATTAAACTGCCAAGGATGGAATTATTCTGCCAAGTACGAACAAACCACTATATGGCATAAGAGTTGCTTACCACTGGCGTGGGGAAATTCCGGTTTCTCTTGGCGCAAGGTGTTTTCGCACCGCGCAACGCCAAGCACATCGGATAGATAGTGAACATGGGTTGCTTGAACGCGTTGACGTGCCTGCATCAACATCCGAAAAGTTTGGGTCATTGCGGATCGCCAATGAAACCCGCCGCGAGGTCAGGCCGGGTGGGCGGGTGGGAGGCCGGACGTCCCTCCATTCACGCAGGCCACATGGTGGCTTTCCGAGTCTGTGGACTCCGAATTTCCACAGCTCACCCGCATGGATGAGTATATACGAGCAGTAACTGTGCTGGCGGGAGGCCGGACGTCCCTCCATCCATCGGCGCCGAAGCGCCCAAGCCTGTGGACTCCGATTTTCCACAGCTCACCAGCGTTGAGAGTATAGGCAGGCTGTGCTGTACCAGTGAAGGGGGACGTAGTGCCGTTGCCTGTGTGCGCTGGCGGGTAACCGGCGCACACTTCAAGCGGCATCATCCAGCCAGACCTGCGCGGATAAGCTCTTGGGCCAAGTCGTTCCGCTCTTGCTGCAAGGTGGAAAGCTCTGCATCGAGGCGATCAATTTCCACGCGGCGAACATCGGCCGGCATGGTGTCTTGCCAGTCCATGCCATCCAGCACCTTGGCGAAGCCCTTAACCATCATGTCTCCGAAGTAGAGGCATGCCGCTTCCTCAGTCATGACCGTAGGCAGGGCGCGGTCTGCCGTCAGGTAGGCAATGCCCATCCACTTACCGGAATTGAATTGATGTTCGAGCGCACCGAAACGGGTCGTTTTGTCACGCATGTACCGCGCCATTTTCCGCGCGAATTCGTCGCCTTGTCGCTGAATGTCGGCTTCGACATAGGCCAGATAATCGGCCCTGGTCACCGGGGCTTCGGTAAGCATGCTGCGCCGCTGATGGGCGGCAGCAATCTGTGCATCGAGATCGGCAATACGCGTCTTCAATGCATCGGATGCCGCCTTGACCTGCTTCAGCAGGCCAGTTAACTGTTTTTCCATGTCACTTCCCCTTCGGCTGAGATGTTGGCGTGGGTCGCCCGCTCTTGTTGCTTGGCAAATGGAACATGAGCAAGTTCAATGGCGCGGACTTCAAGCAAATGAAAAGCTTGTTCGTCACTGAAATCATGAATAGAGCCATTGGCGATGGTGTATCCATCATGCCGGATAGGCGTTAAAACTCGATAAAGCATGGGTTTCCCCCTTTCGGTTCAAGTGCGGAGTGCGGTTGTCGCCAGGTTGAACGATTCAGAAAAACTGAGTTCCGGGCAAGCCGTGGCGAATTCGTGAACCAATTCCAATAGCTTCAAGCCTATGGGATCGGCGGTGTAACCAGCCGGGACAGAGAAGCCCCGAGCTAGGTGTGGGGGCAGACAGTCGGGTAGCTGGCAAGACTGGCCGAATTCGGCGAATTCAAATTGCTCAAGTCCCTTGACACCTGGAGGGGTCGCACCCAAGAAGCCAATATGTTTCAGGTGCAGGGATGTCTTGCTGGGATTGCTAGGATGGCCCGGAAGCAGGAAGGATGCTGACACCTTCTTGTAATGTCCGGACCTGACCAAGTTCACCAGTTCATCCCCCGACATCGGCATGGGCGTACAGTTTTCCTGACTTGGCGAATAGCTGCTTCACCACGCCGAAAACGGGGAAGTCGTCGTCTGGATGCCCTAAAACCAGGGGTGCGAGTTGTTTATTTGAAGCGTAGGCTGCGGCCGCAGAATCCATCTCCCAAGGGGCATAGTTGCGCACCATGCCATTCATGGAGGTATGCGCCCCGGCCTTGAATATCTGAAATACCTTGTCCATGGCTCAGCCTTCTACCCGCTTCAAGATGGTGGTCAACTGGCGGTTTGACAGGAGATATTTCCGGCTCAGTAGGCGCATGGACTCATGGACCGATTGCGCCAGTGAGAAGCTGTCAAAATCGGCGCGAATGGCATCATTTCGAATGCCAATTCGTTTTTTTGTGCAATTGGCGACATACAACCTATCACCGCCATACGCTTGGATCAGTTTCCGTGCTGCGGATTCGCCTAAGGTGACTTCAAGGGCGCGGTATTG
>CAIXFP010000113.1 GCA_903918705.1 uncultured Pseudomonadota bacterium | reverse complement strand
ACGGCATACGCGATTTCGCGGAGTGACTGGAGTTCAGACGTGTGCTCTTCCGATCTCGGGACGCCGCCACCTACGCCCGCGGCCACCTGGACAACGCCCAGCCGGCCTCTGACGAGGCCATGCGGCAGCTCATGAAAAGCCGCCGGCGCGACCGCCCCATCCTGGTGTACTGCTACCACGGCAACAGCAGCCGCAACCTCTGCCAGTTCATCGCCGGTTTCGGCTATAGCCGGGTCTACAACCTGGTAGGCGGCTGGAAGGCCTGGGAACAGTTCAGCCGGAGATCGCACTCGCATTCCGCGCCGGTCCGGTCCGGAATGGGGCCGGCCCCTTCGGCGAGCGGCTCGGATGCCTTAACCGGTCCGGGGACAGCGCCGGTTTCGTCGGCAAACATGAACCACCTTACTTTCACTCATTCACAGGCGGCGGCATGAGCAAAATCCATTTCATCGGCGGGGAAAAGGGCGGAGTCGGCAAATCCGTCCTGGCGCGGCTCCTGGCCCAATATCACATCGATCGCGGCCTGCCCTTCACCGCCTTCGATTCCGACCGCTCCCACGGCGCTCTGCTGCGCTTCTATGGCGACTACAGCCAGGCCGTGAATTTGGACGACTTTGCAAGCGCCGACCAGGTGATGGAAGCGGCCCTGGCGGCAGATCGCGACATCCTGGTGGATCTGGCGGCCCAGACCGCGCAGCCGTTGCAGCGCTGGATCGAACAGAACGACCTGCTGTCCCTGGCCGCGGCGGAGCAGATTCCGGTGCTGTTCTGGCACGTGCTGGACGATGGCGCCGACGGCATCGCCCTGCTCGACGCCCTGCTCGACCGCTACGGCGGCGGCGCCGGCTATGTGGTGGTGAAGAACCACGGCCGCGGCAGGGACTTCTCCGGCTACGAAGCCTCTCGCGCCCAGGCGCGCGCGCTGGAACTGGGCGCCCTCGGCCTGGACCTGCCGGAACTCAACGCCGCCACCATGCGCAAGATCGACCACGCCGGCACCAGCCTGTGGGCCGCCGCCCAGAGCGGCAAGGCGGGACTGGGGCTGATGGACCGGCAACGGGTGAAGGTCTGGAGCAGCCGCGCCTATGCGCAATTCGACCGCCTGGCGGATGCGCTGTTCACGGCGGCGAGCGAGCGGGAAGCGGCCCAATCGGAGTGAGGCGCGGCGCACGCCGCGGTCGGCTAGACGACGAGGCCCGCCTCCCAGTAGGGCGTGTCGCCGATGCGTTGGGCGAGGTAATCGACGAAGGCGCGGACCCGGAAAGGCATGTAGCGGGCGCCCGGAAAGACGGCGTGGATGCCCAGCGGCGGGGCGCCATAGTCCACCAGGATAGGCGCCACCTGGCCGGACTGGATGGCCGTGGCGGCGATGAACGAGGGAAGCTGGACGATGCCGCGAGCGCGGATCGCGGCATCCAGCAAGGCCTCGCCATTGTTGGCCAGAAAACGCGAATGCACCGGGATCGACAGGGTTGCGGAACCCGAGCGAAAGGACCAGCTCTGTCGCGCGGAACCGGTATAGCCCAGGCATTCATGGCGCACGAGATCATCGGGATGCACGGGTGTCCCTTGCCGCGCGAGGTACGCGGGCGAGGCCAGGGTCATGATGTGGCAGATGCTCAGGCGGCGCGCGACCTGGGTCGGCTCCAGTTCCTCGGTGATGCGGATGGCCAGATCGAAGCCGGATTCGATCAGGTTCACCTGGCGGTCATTGAAATCCGCGACGATGCTGACTTCGGGATACCGGCTCAAGAAATCGTCCAGCAACGGCATCATCTGATGGATGCCGAAACTGATCGGCATGCTGAGGCGGATGCGGCCCCGCGGCACCCGCTGGCTACCCGTCAATTCACTCTCGGAGGCGCGCACCAGGCTGAGGATTTCCCGGCATTTCTCCAGGTAATCGCTGCCCGGGGCCGTCAGATTGAGCCGCCGCGTACTGCGGGCAATCAGCTTCAGGCCGAGGCGGGCTTCGAGAAACGCGATCTGACGCGTCACCGCCGAGGGAGCCAGATCCAGTTGTTCCGCCGCCGCCGCGAAGCTGCCCGCTTCAGCCACCCGCACGAACACTTCCATCGCCTGTAGTTGGTCCATTATTTCAATATCAGCAATAAAGATTTCCAATCTTGCCACTATTTCAGCAGCAAACAGCAAACTAAAGTGGACCCATCGCTTGCTGGATGTGCCTCATGACCCAACGCCAACCCGTACTTTTCGTGTCCCATGGGGCACCCGACCTGCTGCTTCATCCCGGCGCGACCGGCGCCCTCTGGTCGGCCCTGGGGCGCACCCTGCCGCGGCCGACGGCGATCCTCGCCATCTCGGCCCATTGGGAATCGCGCCAGCCCCGGGTCGGCGCGGCGGCGAAACCCGCCACCCTGCATGACTTCGGCGGTTTCCCGCGGCCGCTCTACACGCTGCAATATCCGGCGCCCGGCGCCGTACGTCTGGCGAACCGGGTCCAGTCCCTGCTGGAGGCGGCCGGACAGGCGATTGCGATCGATCCGCAACGCGGCCTGGACCATGGCGCCTGGGCGCCCCTCAAGCTCATCCACCCCGCCGCCGACATTCCGGTGAGCCAGTTGTCCATCCAGCCCCAGGCCGGGCCTGCCTGGCACCGGCAACTGGGCGCGCTGCTGCGGCCGCTGCGCGACGAGGGGGTGTTGCTGCTGGCCTCCGGCGCCATCACCCACAACTTCGCCTGGCTGAGCGAGCCCGGCGCGCCGGCCTACCCGCCGGCAGTGGAGTTCGCCCAATGGCTGGGCCATGCCCTGATCGACGCCGGGGCATCCGGCCCGCTGGCCTATCGCGCAACAGCCCCCCACGGCCAGGCCGCCCACCCCACCGAAGAGCACCTGCTGCCGCTGTTCGTGGCCTGGGGGGCGAGCGACGACGGCGACCGGGCAATGCGCCTTACTCCGGAATTCACCTACGGTGGCCTGGCCATGGATGCCTATCTTTGGCAATCCGCCGAGCAGGCCGGGGCAACCTGGGAGGCGCTGGAGGGGATCGTTCCGGCAGCGACCGGGACAGCGCCTCGGCCACCGACGCAATCCTGAACAAATTTTCCACCGTCGCGGGCGCTGCGCCCGCGAATACGCAGTTCCATCCAACTCAAGGAGTCGTCCCATGAAGTACATCGCCCTGTTCGCCCTCGCCGCCAGCCTTTCCACCGTCGCCCTCGCCGCGCCCGTCACCTACGTCATCGACACCACCCACACCCTGCCGCGCTTCGAATACAGCCACTTCGGCTACTCCACGCAACTGAGCCGCTTCGACAAGACCACCGGGAAGATCACCCTGGACCGCGCCGCCAGGACCGGCTCGGTCGCGGTGGAAATCGACGCCAAGTCCGTGGACACCGGCTACCCGGTGTTCAACGAGCACATCCAGGGGGCGGATTTCTTCGATACCGCCAACAATCCCGTCATCACCTTCAAATCCAGCGCCGTGAAATTCAAGGGCGACAAGGTCGTCTCCGTGATCGGCGATCTCACCATCAAGGGCGTGACCAAGCCGGTGACCCTGAAAGTAACCTCCTTCAAGTGCATGCCCCACCCGATGCTGAAGAAGGATGCCTGCGGCGCCAACGCCACCACCGTGGTCAAGCGCTCCGACTTCAACATGGGCAAGTACGCCCCCTACGTCGGCGACGCGGTGACCCTGACCCTCCCGGTCGAAGCTATCGCGGAATGACGGGCCGCGCGCCTTGCGACAGTCGCCGCGGCCACGCCCGCCTGTTGCCGGCGACCCACTTGCGGGGCATTTCCCCGCCGCGATTTGACACGGAGCAAGCGCAGACCTGGCGCGGTGGTTGATAATCCGGTGGCCCAGGCCTGGGCCACCTACCTGGCGCCTGATTGAGTCGTGGCAGGACTTTTTTTCGATTGGCTCCCATGCGCAGGCACTTCGACCCGGCAATAGACTGGTGGACCCGGCAGAATTTCTGGCACATCCTCTGGATACCGGTGGTGGCCGCCATCGTGGCGTCCGAGGCGGTCGTCGTGGCGATGAATTTCCTGCTGCTGGGCCATGTGGATGGCGGCTATCTCCTCGTCGGGCTGGTGGCCTCCGGCCTGGTGTCGGTGGTGGTTTGCGGGCTGCTTCTGCTCCTTCCGGAGCGCATCCGCAGCACCGAGGCGCGCTACCGCAGCCTGTTCGACGCCGCCAGCAACGCCATGGCCCATACCGAGGTGGACAGCGGCGCCATCATCGACGTCAATTCCGCCTGGATCCAGGCGACCGGCGTCCAAAGGGAGGATGCCATCGGCAGGACGGCCGCCAGCCTGGGCATCTGGGCAAACGCAATAGAACGGGAAAACTGCCTGGCGGAACTGGCCCGCGACGGGCGGATACGGGAATTCCAGGCGGTGCTGGTCATGCGGGCGCGGGAGCTGCCGCACCTGATTTCCGGGCAGTACGTCCAGATCGGGAACGAACGCCAGATTCTCTGGGAATTTCGCGACATCTCCGAGCGGGTTCAGGCGGAACAGACACGGCAGCGGCTGAGCGCCGATCTGGCGGCGACTCTACAGGCCATTCCGGACCTGCTGTTCGAACTGAGCGAGGCGGGCGTATACCTCAACATCTGGACCCAGGACCCGCAATTGCTCGCCGCGGACAAACAGGCTCTGCTGGGCCACACGGTGCGGGAGAAGCTGCCGCCGGACGCCGCCGAAACCGTGATGGCCGCCCTGCGCGCCGCGGCGGCGAGCGGGTATTCCCGGGGTCAGGTCATACGCCTCGACCTGCCTCAGGGAGCAAGCTGGTTCGAGCTGTCCACGTCCCTCAAGTCCAGCGACGGCGGCAAGCGCTTCATCATGCTGTCGCGGGACATCACTGCGCGCACTCGGGACGCCGCCGCGTTGCTGGCCAGCGAGCAGAAATACCGGGGCATCTTCGACGATTCCGTCGCTGCCATTTACGTCTTCGACAACGACAAACACTT
>CAIXFP010000112.1 GCA_903918705.1 uncultured Pseudomonadota bacterium | reverse complement strand
GTGTGGATGTTTGGGGATGCTTCAAAGTATCAACAGATCCGTCAAATGAAAAACGACTATGCTCCTGAACAAAATCTGATGAAGCTTGAGATTAAGGTGACTTGCACGGACACGAACTTCCAGAAACTTGGGGGAATGTATCCTGTGGTCGATGCTTCAAAAAAGATGATGGACAAAGCCATGGTCGTGCAGGTACTTGAGAAAGCGGGCCTGGTAGATGGCCTGGATCGGCCCCAGACCCATGGACACCGTGGGGAATTGCCAGAACTCCGGCATCAGCCAGGGGTGGGGGTAGGACGGAATGCCCTCGCCGCCGGCTTCCTGGCGGAAGTTGCTGAACTGGGTTTCCGTGATGCGGCCTTCGATGAAGGCACGGGCGTAGACGCCGGGAGCGGAGTGGCCCTGGAAGTACACCAGGTCGCCGCCCCCCTGGGCCTGGGGGCCCTGGAAGAAATGGTTGAAGCCCACGTCATAAAGGGTGGCCGCGGACTGGAAGCTGGCGATGTGACCGCCTACGCCGGGCGCCTTTTCGTTGGCGCGCATCACGCAGGCCACCGCGTTCCAGCGGATCAGGTTCTTGATGCGCCGCTCCATGGCGGTATCGCCGGGGTGCTTCTCCTGAAGATGCACCGGGATGGAGTTCACGTAGGCCGTGGTGGCGTTGTAGGGCAGGTAGGCGCCCGAGCGGCGCGCCTTGTCCACCAGTTTTTCCAGCAGGAAATGGGCGCGCTCGGCGCCTTCCTCCTCGATCACGGCGGCCAGGGCATCCAGCCACTCGCGGGTTTCCTGAGGGTCGCTGTCAGGGATCGAATTCGACATGGTGTCTCCGTAACGTATTGGGCTCTCCCTCCTTTCGGGAGAGAGGCTGGGGGTGAGGTCATGCCATCGCGGATGGGAACCCGGCGCACTATAGCAACGGACATTCTCTCGCCCCGGCCCTCTCCTGAAGGAGCGGGCAATTTAATGGATAAAGGGGTGAAAACTGGGCGCGGATTATCCCGACGTGGTTCTAGACCGTCAATTCATCAATACTGTGTATTGGCATTCTTAATATTATGAATGGCTAATGCAACGTATCTCTGACGGACGCGCCTACCCGTGGCACGGGCTACACTCGCGCCTTCCGATTTCTCGCCTGAGCCCATGAAAGCCGCCACCCTAGCCCGCCTCACCCAGCACGCCGAGCCCTTGCGTGAACGCGATCCCAACCTGCGCCACCTGCTGGTTGTACTGCCAACCGGCCACGACGGACAGGACGCGCCAGAATTTGCCGCGGTGGAAGCGGCGTTGCTACGGCGCGGCAAGAAGCCGGACAGCCTGGGCAAGGCACCGCTGGCGCTGGAACTGCCAGGCGGGTGCCTTTCCTCGTGGTTGCGCCTGGACGCGAACAAGGACGCCTTTTCCTGGCACGCCCTGTTGCGCCAGGCCTTGAAGCCCCTGCTGGACGAGCACCCGGAAAGCCTGGACATCGCCGTGTTGGGCGATGACGCCTTCCGCGCCCGCGCCGGCGAGGCGGCGGCCTATGTGGCCTGGCTCAATGGCGTCACCCTGCCCAACTGGAAGAGCGAAAAACCAGAGAGATCCCTCAAGGGCATCCAACTGCGCGGCGTCGCCGGACTGGACCTGAAACGGGCGCGCGCGGTGGCCGAGGGCAACACCTTGTGCCGGGAACTCACGATGCTGCCGCCCAACCTGTTGACGCCCAGAACCTACCGCGAACGTATCCGGGAACTGGCGGCGGCGGAGGGCTGGCAGATCGAGGAATACGACACGAAGCGGCTGAAGAAGCTGAAGGCCGGCGCCTTCCTGGCGGTGGCCCGGGGCAGCGGCCATGAAGACGCGGCCATAGTGCGCCTCACCTACCAGGGCAAGGGTGCACGGGGAGACGCCACCGCCCTGGTGGGCAAGGGCATCTGCTTCGACACCGGCGGCCACAACCTCAAGCCGGCGCGCTACATGCACGGCATGCACGAAGACATGAACGGCTCCGCCGTATGCCTGGGCTTGCTGCTGGCGGCCAGCGAAATCGAATTGCCGAAGCAGGAACACCGGTTGCCCAAGCACGTGTTGACCGCCAGCGAAGCCGAGCGCGTGCTTGCTCTGCCCGACGTGAGCGAACCCATGGGGCTGCGGGATCGCACCATGCTGGAGGCGTTTTATTCCACCGGCATCCGC
>CAIXFP010000111.1 GCA_903918705.1 uncultured Pseudomonadota bacterium | reverse complement strand
CCATGGCCTGGAAGAAGGCCTTTTCCCAGTGCACCCGCTGCGATTTTTTTTCCACCGCGGCCAGGGCGCGAGCCACCCGCATGCGTACGTCGACCACGTTCCGTTCTTCACCCTTGGCGTATTTTTCCAGGAGCACTTCGCTGGAAATGGTCTGATCGGAGAGTTCGGGGAACAGGGCTTCCTGCATGGCGGTCATCCTCATCGCAACTAGATATATGGGCGAGGTTGGGTTTTAGACGCTAGATACAGGGTTTGCAAGCAGGGTTTGCTTATATACGCCCCCCCGTGATGCTTATACAGCCGGTATCCGGCTTGATGCGGAAGCGGAGCGTATCCATAAATTAATTTTTACCCACGCGCCTGGGCGCGCACCCCGGCTACGGCGTGGTGAGGGTCGCCACCACCGGCGTGTGGTCGGATGGCCGCTCCAGCTTGCGTGGCGCCATGTCGATCTCCACCGCAGTGCAGGCTGTGTCCAGTTCGTCCGAGAGCAGGATGTGGTCGATGCGCAGTCCCAGGTTGCGGCGGAAGCCGGCGGCGCGGTAATCCCACCAGGAAAAACTCTGCTCCGGCTGCTCGAAACGGCGGAAGGCATCCGTGAGGCCCAGGCCCAGCAGGGCGCGGAACTGCTCGCGTTCCGGCTGGGACACCAGCACGTTGCCCGCCCAGGCGGCCGGGTCGTGTACATCGCGGTCTTCGGGAGCGATGTTGTAGTCACCCAGCAGGGCCAGTTTCGGATGCCGCGCCAGTTCGTCCTGGAGCCAAACGTTCAGGGCTTTGAGCCAGGCGAGCTTGTAAACGTATTTGTCGGAATCCAGGCTCTGGCCGTTGGGGATGTAGACGCAGATCACCCGGATGCCGTCGATGCTGGCGGCCAACACCCGTTTCTGTTCGTCCGCGAAGCCGGGGATGCCGGCCTGAATGTCGCTCAAGGGCGAGCGGCTGACGATGGCCACGCCGTTGTAGGTCTTCTGCCCGGAATAGGCCACCTGGTAGCCTGCGGCCTCGATTTCGTCGCGCGGAAACTTGCCGTCTTCCAGCTTGGTTTCCTGCAGGCAGACCACATCGGTCTGGGTCGCGGCCAGCCAGTCGAGCAGATGCGGCAGGCGGACCTTGAGTGAATTGACGTTCCAGGTGGCAATCTTCATGGGCGACCAATGAGCTTGGAATAACTGTTGGGTACGTTGTCGAAGCCTTATCGAGCCACACCTGTGGCGACCCAGGCTTTCCAGGGCGGCATTTTGCCAGGGCGACTTGACGGAAAGCGTGGATATTCTTTGTCCCACGAAAAACTCGCCTGAAGCATGGCGGACTCCGTCGTCAAGACAATACTCCAGCCGGTTTACGTTTCGCGCGCAACTGCGCTTCGCGACCTGCATGGGTTGGGCTGACGCAAGGAAGCACGACTATCATCATCCCGATTCCGTGTTGGGCTTCGTGCCAGGCCGGGCGGGCAAAGGGGGCCAGTCTCGGTCGCGAAAACGGGTTTTAACGTAAATTGTTACCACGTTTTCTGCCGTGCCGGTGGATTCCCGTTGTACGGGAAGTCCTTGTCTGCGCTAGAATTCCCGCCCTTTTTTACCTTGCGCCCGCGCGCCCCGCGCGAGCCACTTGATCGGCCCAAAGACAATGGATGATCGACAAAGCCGCCTTGACGGCACGCTGTACAGCCCGGACTTCGAGCAGGATAGCTGCGGGTTCGGCCTCATCGCGCAACTGGATGACCAGGCTACCCACAAGCTGGTGGCCACGGCGATCTCCTCGCTGGCCTGCATGACTCACCGCGGCGCGGTGGCGGCGGACGGCAAGTCGGGCGACGGCTGCGGCCTGTTGTTCAAGAAGCCGGACAGCTTCCTGCGCGCGGTGGCGACAGAGAGCGGTTTCACCCTGAACGCCCGTTACGCCGCCGGCCTCACCTTCCTCAACCAGGATGCCGCGCTCGCCCAACGTGCGCGCGAGTTGCTCGTGGCGGAACTGAAGGGCCAGGGCCTGGAGCCGGCCGGCTTCCGCAAGGTGCCCACCGATAACAGCGCCCTGGGTGATTTCGCCCTGAAGAGCCTGCCGGTGATCGAGCAGCTGTTCGTGAATTGCCCGGATGCGATCGATGCCGACATCTTCGAGCGCAAGCTGTACATCGCCCGGCGCCGCGTGGAAAAAGCCGTCGCCGCCACGGATAGCACCTTCTACATGCCGACTCTGTCCGGCCGGGTGATTTCCTACAAGGGCCTGGTGATGCCGGAGTATTTGCCGGTGTTCTACCCCGACCTCAACGACGAGCGTTTCGCCTCGGCCCTGGCGGTGTTCCACCAGCGCTTCTCCACCAACACCTGGCCGGAGTGGCGCTTGGCGCAGCCGTTCCGCTACCTCGCCCACAACGGCGAGATCAACACGCTGCAAGGCTACCGCAACTGGTCCCGCGCCCGCGAGCAGAAATTCCTCAGCCCGCTGATTCCCGATATGGACGACGTGCGGCCGATGGTGGGGTTCAAGGGCTCCGACTCGATG
>CAIXFP010000110.1 GCA_903918705.1 uncultured Pseudomonadota bacterium | reverse complement strand
TCCTGCAGGGTGTCGTCGCCGATGGCGGCGGCGGCGGTGAGGGCCTGCTCGATCTCGCCCGGTTCCAGGATGTGGCGCATCGTGTCGGCGCGCTGGGCCCAGACCCCGGCGAAACAATCGGCCTGGAGTTCCAGGCGTACCGAAAGGGCGTTGGCGGCGGCCGGGCTGCCCGCGGCCTGCTGCTTCTCCCGCACCTTTTCCGAGATGCCGGTGAGGTTCTGCACGTGGTGGCCGACTTCGTGGGCGATGACGTAGGCCTCGGCGAATTCGCCCGGAGCGTGGAAACGCTCCTTCAGTTCCCGGTAGAAGGCCAGGTCGATGTAGACCTTGCGATCCACCGGGCAGTAGAACGGCCCCATGGCGTCGCGGCCCATGCCGCAGGCGGTGGGCGTGGAACCGGTGAACAGCACCAGATGGGGCGGCGTATAGGTCTTGCCGCGTTCCTGGAACACCGTGGTCCAGGTGTCCTCGGTGCTGGCCAAAACGCGGGAGACGAAGCGGGCCATGGCATCGTCGGCCGGCGGCTTGTGGGCCGGGGCGGAGACGGTCGCGGGGGCGTGGTCCTGAACCAGGCCCAGCAGCGAGAGGGGGTTGATGCCGGTGAAATACGACACCACCAGGGCCAGGACGATGCCGCCGATGCCGATGTGGCCGCCGCCCAGGGAGAAGCCGCCGCCGCCCTCGCCGCGGCGGTCTTCCACGTAGTCCGATTCGCGTTCGTCGTCGAGTCGCATGAGCCGATTCCCTTTGCCGAAAGCGTGAAGGATAGCCCGCCGCGAGGCGATGCGGAGCTTCCGGCAAAGACGTGGGTTGGGCAAAGCGAAGCGTGCCCAAGATCGCGGCGGTTGGTTGGGCGCGCTTCGCTTTGCCCAAGCTACGGCGCCATACACGACCAAAGTCCGGCGGGCTGCTAGACTCGCTGGATTATCAATACCTTGAGCCGGCCCCGGGCCGGACCCGAGGATGGCGGAAGACAGCGATCTCGAACGAACGGAACCGGCATCAGGCCGCAAGCTGGAACAGGCCCGCGAACGCGGCAATGTGCCCCGCTCGCGCGAGCTCGCCTCCCTCGCCGTGCTGCTCATGAGCACCGCGGTGATCACCTTCCTCGGCATGTTCATGTACCAGGGGCTGTTCCGGATGCTGCGCAACAGCCTGCGCTTCGGCCATGCCGACGTCGCCAGCACCGACATGATGGGGCGCACCCTGATGCAGGCCGGCGTCGACGGCATCATTTTGTACCTGCCCCTGGCCCTGGGCGTGGTGATCGCGGCGGTGGCGGCCAATCTGGCGCTTTCCGGCTGGGTATTCTCGCCCAAGGCGCTGGAGGCCGACTTCTCCAAGCTCAACCCGCTGCCCGGCATCGGCCGCATGTTCTCGCGCCAGGCCCTGGTGGAACTGATCAAGGCGCTGCTCAAGGGCAGCCTCATCGCCGGGGTGGCGGGCTGGATGATCTGGCGCCAGCGCGAGGGCATCCTCACGCTCTCCGAGGAGCCGCTGCAGGCCGCCGTCGTGCACTTCGCGCAGATCATCATGTTCACCTTCCTGGCGGCGGCGGCGGCCTACACCCTGATCGTCGCCATCGACGTGCCGTTCCAGATCTGGAATTACCACCACGGCCTGCGC
>CAIXFP010000109.1 GCA_903918705.1 uncultured Pseudomonadota bacterium | reverse complement strand
TCATCCGCTACCGCCCCACAGGAAACCGATGCATGAAAACCCTGCACCTGAATGCCGATGAACTCGGCCTCGATTTCGACCAGAGCCTGAAACTCGCCAACCTGGCCGCCGAGCATCTCCTGGCCCGCCAGGGCGGGGCCATGTTGCTGTCGTTCTGGGACGACCTGCGCGGCCTGGAATCACCCCACGGCGTCTCCGAATGCCATTTCCAGTGCCCCATCCCCGGCTGGCAGGACTATGCCAGCAACCGCGGCGGCGTTTTGATGGTCAACTTCAGCCAGGGCCGCTTCGTGTTCTGCTACCGGCCCATCGATGCCTGATTCGGCTGTGCCGCTGAGGCTGTTCGGCGCGTGTGACGTCGCCATGGATTACGGCAGCCTGCATGGCGTGGTCCGCGCAGGATGTGCGGCAATTGAATCAAGCCTGAAGGGAAACACGACGGCCGTGTGGCCTAACATCGAGCCTGGGCTGTGCGCACCCCTGGACATCATTCGGTACGCGCAGCGCATCCTACGGTGTTGCTTCGGCGTGATGTGCGGCAGCGGGTGACGACTTCGCTCATCCGGCCCGGCTACGCATCCCGCAAATTTCACCCATACACCACGAATCCCCCCGCCGGTACGGTGACGCGCAGCGCCAGGCCGTTGCGCGCCTCGATCGGGCTGCTGCGGCCGATCTGGGCGGGGTGGGTCGAATAAAGGCAGGTGAGTTCCGCCACGTCCGCCTGGATGCGGGCGTCCACGGTGACCCAGGCGCCGCGCTCGTTATCCGCGTCGGTGTTGATGGCCAGCAGGATTTCCTCGTTGTTGAAGATGCGCGACCAGGGCACCAGGGACAGGATGCGCCCGCCCACCAGGTGGGGCGGGCCGAAACTGCCCGCCGCGCCGGTCTCGGAGATTTCCCGCAGGTACTGGCGGCCGCGCCGTAGCGCCAGGTGCTTGCCGCGCAGGGCGATCACCTCGGCGATGAAGCGGTAGATCTCGTGGTTCTCGTCGAAGAAGTGGCGGCCCGTGCTCTGCAACGAGCCGAAGGCGCCGCCGAACATGCATTCGCGCAGGTAACGGTCGTTGTCGCCGGCGCCGTCGAAAGCCTGCTCGGTGCCGTAGTAGAGACAGGGGATGCCCATGGCGCACAAGTTCAGCCCCAGCACCGCCTTGAGATGGGCATAGCCGTTGTTGATCTTGTCGCCGCAGAAGCGAGCCTTGCTGGTGCCCTTGCGCACCTGGTCGTGGTCGTCGAACAGGGTCACCACGTGCTTGCCGAACCAGACGTGGGAGGACTTGTTGACCAGGTCGGAATTGCGGAACAGCCCGAAAAAATCCACCGGCTCGCGCCAGCCCTTGGCCAGGTATTCCAGCTTGTCCGGAATGTCGTCGATCCCCAGCGCGGCATCCAGGCCGGTCAATTCCAGGGTGTTGTAGGCGTTGATGCGGCCGCCGGTGATCTCGCCCACCAGGAAGAAGTTTTCCTTGCCCAGGGTCTGGGCGTATTCCTTCACCACCGAGACGAAATAGCGGGTCGCCCCCGGTTCCATGTGCTTCACCGTATCGATGCGGAAGCCGTCCACGTCGGCCAGGGCGATCCAGAACTTGTAGACGTCGCACAGCACGTTGAGGGCGGCGCTGTCGTGAAACGAGTCGATGATGCGCTGGCCGTACCCATCGCGGTCGTGGTAGCCGTGGTCGATGTCCTTCAGGGTGACGAAATCCCCCTCGTAGAACTCCGGGTCGTAGTCCCAGTTGTCGATGCGGCCCTTGGTGGTGAAGGTGGCCGGATCCTGCAATTCCGCCGGCCACACCGCGTCGTTGGGCCAGGCCTGGGGGTGGGCGAACTGGTCCACCGGCCGGAACGGCAGGCTGGCCTCGCCGTAGCCGTTGCGGTAACCCGCCACCGGGTACGGGTAGCCGTCCCAGCGCGGGTCCATGATGCACCAGCCGCAATCGTCCTTGACCGGGTAGCGCTCCGGGTTGAAGCGGTAGCCGAACACGTTGCCGGCGTGGTTGAGGATGATGTCCAGGATCACCCGAATGCCGCGGGCATGGGCGGTATCCACCAGGTCGATCAAGTCCTGGCGGGTGCCGAAATGCGGGTCCACGTCGAGGAAGTTCTGGATGCCGTAGCCGTGGTAGGAGTGGATGTCCGACACCACCTGCTTGAATACCGGGCTGATCCACAGGGCCGTCACCCCCAGGCGTTGCAGGTAGCCGATCTTGCTTTGCAGCCCCTTCAACGTGCCGCCCAGCCAGTCGGCGCCGACCGCGGCCCAGGCGGCGCGGTCGGCCGTATAGGCGTCGTCGGGAAAGCGGAACGGCGGCGTGGTACCAGTGGTGACTTGGTTGCCGGCATTGTCCTTGTAGCCCTGTTCGCGGCCGTCGGAGTAGCGGTCCAGCATCAGGAAATACAGCGCCTGGTCTTCCCAGGCGGAGGGCGAAGCGGTGTAGGACGGCCGGCGCAGGGCCGCCCAGTCGATGTCGGCAAGGCTGCGTTCGAGCTGGTCGTGGTGGCTGGGATCGGGGGTCATGGCGGCTCCTCTGAAACGGTTCGAGTCGGGCGGCAGAGCGCGTCCACCACCCCGGAGACTACGCGCGAGCGGTCATTCACATGGCAAGGCGAGCCAGTTCGCGTCCGGCATGCCGGACGGAGTAGCGCCCCATGTCCGGAGCGGCCGCGGCATAACCCGTCGCGCCGCCAGCCCCCTACTCGCGCACACCTTCCACCTCGATGGCCAGGTTCACCTCGTCGCCGATGAGGGGTATGCCCCAGGTCATGCCGAAATCGGAACGCTTGAGGCTGGCGTGGACATCGGCGCCGCACAGCGGGCGCAGGGTGAGGAACTGCCGGGTGCAGGCGTAATCGCGAATGTCCAGGGTCAGGGGCCGGGACACCCCCAGCAGCGTGAGGGTGCCGTTGGCGGACACCGGCTTGCCGTCCTTGAAGGTCACGTCGCTGGAGACGAAGTGGATTTCCGGGAATTGCGCGACGTTGAAGAAAGGGCTGCCCAGCAGTTTCTGGTTGAGGCCGGCGTGGCCGGTGTCTCCGGAAGCGGCATCCACGCTCACTTCGATGCGGCTGCCGGTCCCCGCCGGGTCCAGCACCACCCGGCCCTGGCTACGGTTGAACTTGCCGCGCATGAACGAGACGCTCTGATGGCGTATCTCGAAACTGGGAAAGGTGTGGCCGGGGTCGAGAACGAAGCTTTCCGCCGCCCCGGCGGAACCCGTTGCGCAGAGCAGACAGGCGAGCAGTTTCTTCATGGCGGGCCTCACGGCAACAGCAGCAGGTTGAAACGAACTTCCAGGTCATCGGCCACCACGTCGTTCCAGTCGCCGCCGCCGATGCCGTAGCTGCCGCGCTTGAGGGGGAAGCGGCCGGCGGCGACCCAGCCCTTGCCCTGCCGGGTCAGGGTGAAGGGAGCGGCCAGCGGGTGGCTGGTCCCCTTGATGCTGAGATCGCCCAGGGCGACATAGCGGCCCTCGCCGTCGCGGCGCACGCTTTTGGCGATGAAAGTGGCCCAGGGATGGCTTTTGGAATCGAACCAGGACGGATGCTTCACCTCGTCGTCGCCCTCGCTGGAACCGGTGTCGACACTCGCGGTATCGACGTCGACGCGGAAATGCCCGGCTTCCGGCCTGGCCGGGTCGAAGGCGGCCTGGGCGACGAAGCGGCGAAAGCCCCCCTCGCTGGCCACGTTCATCTGCTTGATGGTGAAGGCGATCCGGCTTTTCCCCAGGTCCAGCTTCCAGTCCTGGGCCCAGGCCGGCAAGGCGAGAAGCAGGCCGCACAGCAGCAGCGCTTTCATGGCGTGCTCCGCAACCGGGGGACCATCCGGGCCAGCACGCCGTCGTGGCGGATATGCTGGTGGTACAAGGCCGCCGCCGCGTGCAGGGCGACCAGGCCGAGGAGCCCATACACCGCATCGCCATGGATGTCCTTGAGCAGTTCGGCCAGGGCCTTGTCCTTGCCCACCAGGTCCGGCAACGGCAGCACGCCGAACAGCACCACCTGGAAACCGCTGGCCGAACTCGCCAGCCAACCCAGGATCGGCACCACCAGCATCGCCAGATAAAGCAGGCCGTGCACCGCCGCCGACGCCTTCGCCTCCCAGCGCAGCAAGCCGGCGGCATGGTCGAGGCGGTCGGAGAGGCGCAGCGCGACGCGCAGCGGCAGCAGGATCAGCACCAGCATGCCCAGCCACTTGTGCCAGGAAAACAGCTTGAGCTTCAGCGGCGACAAAGCCATGTCGTCAAGCACACTGCCGATGGCGAAAGCCGCGGCGATCAGCAGCAGGGTGGCCCAGTGCAGGCTCACCAGGGGCCAGCGATAACCTTGTTTCATGGTTCTTCCTCGAATTTCACGTTAAAAAATAAAATGCCGCGCGCTACAACCAACGCCGCACCCGCGCCTTGTATGCGCGGTATTCGTCGCCGAAACGGGCTTCCAGATGCCGCTCCTCGTGATCGATGACCAGATAGCGCATCGCCAGGAACACCAGGGGCGCGAACAGCAGCGGCCAGGCGGTTCCGAGCAGCAAGGTGGTGCCGGCGTAGACGAACCAGTCGGCAAGATAGATGGGATTGCGAGAATAGCGAAACGGCCCATGCGTCACCAGGCAGGACGCCGCCTTGTAGGGGTTGACCGTGGTTTGCCGGAAGCGGATCGCCGCCAGAGCCCAGGCGAAACCGGCCAGGCCCAGAGCGATCAGGGCCCAGCCCAGGGGCCGCGCCGCGCCGCCCGGGTCCAGGGGCCAGGGCAGGCGCGAGCGCAGCCACCAGGCCCCGCCCAGGGCGATGGCGTAGACCAGGGGTGGCGGCACCAGGGTATGCGGGCGCCGGGCCGGATCCCCCCTCATTTCAGCCCGACACCGGACACGGCCCGGAGAAACTCGTTGCGCAACTGGGTGTCGTCGCGGAAACAGCCGGCGAAGGCCTGGGTCACCACCCGCTCGTCGCCGCGCCGGTCCTCCCCCAGCAGCAGGCACAACTGCTCCGCCTCGATGATGCAGGCCGCCCCCCTGGCGCGACCGTGGTGGATCAGGGCTTCCGCCACGTCCCGGGTCATCCATTCCTGGTAGGTGAAGCGGTGGCCGATGGCATCCACCATGCGGGCGATGCGGCCGAAGCCGTGCAGGCGCCCGCCGGGCACATAGGCCACGTGGGCGACGCCGCGGAAGGGCACCAGATGATGCGGGCACACCCCATGCACGGCGATGCCGCGGATCACCACCATATCCTCGCGCGGGTCGGCGAAGCCGTCGCCCAGGGCCTCGCCCGGGTCGATGGCATAGCCGCCGAGGAGCCGCCGCTCCCACAACTCCCGCACCCGCCGGGCGGTGCGGCCGGTATGCACCGAATCCGGCGCCACGCCGCAGGCCAGGAGCAGCGCGGTCACCGCCCGCTCGAACGCCTCCGGATCGAACGTGCCGATGCGCGGAATGCCCAGGTGGCCGGGTTCCGGGGTGGGGCAATCGTGGTCGTCGCAGCAGTCGCTCATGAGGCATCCCTCGGTAGCCTGGCCTGCCGGCGATCCCGCCGGCAGGCCATCAGGGATGCGAGGATAACGCGCCCGACGGCGCCTGGAACAGGTTCGCGTGTAGCACCGGCGTCTTCCCGGCCGGATTCCTCTCGCCAGGCCCACGAAGCCGGCGAGACGCCGGCGCTATAAGCCTGAAAGCCTGCGCAGCCGCGGCCTATGGACAATCCAGGTTCAATCTCGGCAACGCTTGTATAGTTGCCAGCCTTGCCGGCCACTCACGGCCGCTCATGGAAAAAGGACACCTCATGAAACTTCGAGCCATCGCGCTAGCCTGCATGAGTATCGCCCTGCCGCAGGGCGCCCACGCCGCCGACGACTTCTGCGGCCGCCTGATCGTCCAGGCCCTCAGCCAGATTTGCCGCTATCTGCCCAGCGGCGTGGCCGTCTGCCAGCCGGTGGCCGTGGTCGGCCCCAATCCGCAATGCGCCACGCCGCAAGCGCCGACCCTGGTGCCTTACGGCCCACCCAGCGTGCAGCCGGCGCCACCCTGGAACACGCCTTACGCCGCCTTCCCGACCACCCCGGCAGCGCCAGCCGGCGAGTCCGCCGCCGCGCCGCGCGCCCCCGCCGAGCCGCCCGCGGTGACACAAGCCGCCCCGGCGAACGGCGGAACTCCGCCGACGGCGCCCGCCGTGGCCACCACCACGCCGCCGGAACCGGCGCCGGCCACCACCACGACCGGCGAGCCCGACGCGCCGCGCGCCCCCGCCGAGCGGCCCGTGGTGACGCAAGCCGCCCCGGCGAACGGCGGAACTCC